>DATBMM010000034.1:0-2375 GCA_036554825.1 Candidatus Limnocylindrales bacterium | reverse complement strand
GTACGTGACTTCGCCGCCTCGCTCGATGCGCTCGATCGGGATCCCGCGCGCTCGCAGGTCAGCCGCGCTGGCCAGGATGTGCGCGGGATCCGAGTGCTTGCCGAGCGTCAGGACCGCCGGATGCTCGAGCAGCAGGAGCTGATCGCCGATGCGCCCGCCGGCCCGGTCATCGACCAGCCGCTTCTGCAGGGCGTGCGCCTCCCGGTAGTCGATCCGCCCCAGCCAACGGGCGTGCAGCGACGGTCCGCTCGAGGCGGTCCGGGGCATGGCGGGGTCGGGTCCGACGAAGGTGGCCTCCACGCTCGCACGATAGCAGGGGTCCCCCGCCTGGCCGTCTGCTCGAGTCATGGTCCACTGGTACTACCCGGGGGCGCCGACCGGGTCGATGCGGATTTCGTCGGAAGCGGGTAGCGTACGCGCGCTCACCGTCACGCCTCGCAGATCGGATCCGACCATCGCATGTCCGCGTTCCTCGTTCGCCCCCGCTCGTCCATCGCCGACCCGGAGCTGGCCCGCGCCGCGACCGTGGACCTCCCGACCGGCCGCTTCGTGGATCTCCCCCGTCCACCGCAGGCCGTCGTCGATGCGGTCGCCTCGCTGCGCCGACCGCCCGAGCCCGAGCTTCCGATCGTCCTGTCGCTTGCGCCCGTCCCCGCGCGCTCACAGCGCTAGTCCCGCCACGGCCCTGGCGGCCAGGTCCTAGTCCCAGCCGGGGGCGCGACGCGCCTCTGCGCCCTCGCGGACGAACGGCAGGCGCCGACCGAGCAGCCAGACCGCGATCAGCGTCGTGACCGGGACGGCCGCGACGATGCCGATGCTCCCGACGAGGGCCCTGACGACTTCGACCGCGACGACCTCGCCCGACACGATCAACAGCGGATCCTGGCGGCCGGCGGCGAACAGCACGATCAGCGGGAGCGACGCCCCGACATACGCGAGGACAAGGGTGTTCACGGTCGCGGCGATGTGGGATCGACCGACGTTCATCGCCCGCCTGGCCGTCTCCATGCGACCGGCCTGCGGATCCGTCTCGTGGAGCTCCTGGACAGTGGCCGCCTGCGTGACCGTCACGTCATCGAGGACGCCGAGCGCACCGAAGATGATGGCTGCGAGGATCAGGCCCCCGAGGTCGACCGACGTCCCACCGAGGGAGATGAGGAAACCGGCCGTCTCGGAGCCGCGGAGCGGCGTGAAACGCGACAGGCCGTCGAACAGCGAGGCGAGGATCGCCACCAGGGTCAGGGAGATGGCCGTGCCGGCCGCGGCGGCGACCGTCTGCGGCCGTGCTCCTTCCGTCAGCAAGAAGGTCGCGATCGTGACGCCGGTCGCCGCCAGGATCGCGACCCATGCCGGATCCCATCCCGCCAGGATCATCGGGACGACGAGCTTGATCACGACCATCAGCGTCAGGGTCAGGGCGACGAGCGACCGCACTCCCCGCCAGCCTCCGACCAGCGTGACCGCCGCCGCAAAGAGTGCGAGCAGCCCTGCGAGGACCGGGATCCGGTAGCGGTCGTTGACGGCGACGAAGCCCGCGACCGGGTCGGTCGAGATGTTGACGATGACCTCGTCACCGACCTCGAAGTCCGGGCGCGACTCCAGCCCGCTCGGACCCTGCAGGAAGCCCTCGACGACGTCGCCCTTGCTCGGTCCGTCGGGGATACCTTGCAGCACCTCGATCCGGACGTCGGGCGTGCCAGGGTCCTGGGTCGGGAGGATCTCCAGGATCCTTCCGTGGACGAGCTGGACAGGCGGTAGCCCCGATGCTCGTGGCGTGATGTCCGGGACGAGGAAGAACAGGGCGAGGACGAGGATCGCGCCGCCGATCAGGGCGCGGGCGTTGCGGCGCAGTCCGGCGAACGGGACAGCCTCGCCCCGCATCGACTCGTCGGACATCGTCGGCGAGCCTAGCACGCCGGTGACCCACATCACCTCTGGGCGCTCGCATCCCATAGGCTGCCTTGGATGCACTGGTCATTCACGTGGCCATCGACGCCGCCGGATTGCTCAGCCTGGGCGACGAAAGCGGTCACCACCGATCCCGCGAGCCCGGTCGGGATCGTCGACCGCAACGGAGTCGAGCTCACCTCCTCGCCAGATGAATCGGTCGCGGCTCTGTTCGAGCACGCTCGAGGTCGGCTGTCCCGATACGACGTCTTCCCCCCGTCTCTGATGCGACCTCGCGTTTGTTCGAGGACTGGCCTGGTGACCAAGGACGTGGTCATCATCCAGCGCGTGCGGCTCGGAATCGCTGTGTTCGAGGCGGCGGTCAAGGTCGTCGCCACTTGGGATACGACGGACGAGTCGGGCTTTACCTACGCGACGCTCGAGGGTCATCCGGAGCGCGGCATCTCCACGTTCCGTGTCGTCCGCGA
>DATBMM010000364.1:0-4805 GCA_036554825.1 Candidatus Limnocylindrales bacterium | reverse complement strand
GAGTTCGTTCGCCAAGGGTGCCCGCTACCGGTTCGTGGGCGTCGTCGGTCAGCGAGCGAGCAAGAAGGGCGAGCTGGATGGATACCGGGTGTGGGTGCGCGACCGGCGCGACGTCACGCTGCTCACACGCGCACCGAGCCCGAGCCCGTCCGCCAGCTCCCCCGGCGGTCCGACCGGCGGCGTCAGGCTCGTCTCGATCGCCACGGCACTGCACACGACCGACCGGGATGTCGCGATCGACGCCGTGGTCACGGCCGGGGCGCGGCTGCTCGACGGCACGGGCCGGCGGATCGTCATCCAGGATGCGACCGGGGCGGTCGAGATCCTGCTCCCGAAGGACACGCCCGCGCCCGGTGTCGGCGCTCGCGTCAGGGCTGCCGGTCGGATCGGGACCGCGTACGGCGCCCCGCGCCTGCGGGCCGCGTCCGTCGAGCGGCGGGGCACGGGCACGATCCCAGCCCCGCTCCGGATCGCTGGACCGCTCACGAGGGCGCACACGTGGCGATTGGTGTCGATCGCCGGACGTGTCGACGACGTCCAGAAGCTCGGCGAGCGCTGGCGAGCCGAGGTCGTCGTCGGCGCGACGACGCTGGTCGTCCTGGCACAGCCCGGTGCCAGGATCCCGAACACCGCCCTTCGTGAAGGCGGGATCGCGCACGTCGTCGGGATCGTCCGTCCGGCCTACCCGAGTGCGACGGACAAGCGCCCCTCGATCCTGCCCCGATCGGCCGCGGACCTCCGCGGGTCCGCCCCAGCGACGTCGGGCGCCACGGCGGGCTCTATGAGCTCGACGACGGGACCCGGTCAGTCGGGCACGGGCGCCGGCGCCGTGTCGTCCGTGGCCCCGGCCGCGATCGACCTCGACCTTGCGGATCTCGAGTCGGCGCTCGGTTCGACGGTGCGCGTCGGCGGTCTCGTCGTCGACCTGTCCGAGGACGGATTCGACCTCGACGACGGCACCGCGACCGGTCGCGTGGCGCTTCGCGGCGACGCGCTCGATGCGCTCGCCCTCATCGAACCGGCCGACGCCATCAACGCCACTGGCCGCGTCGAGCGCCAGTCGGACGGTGAGCCCGCCGTGGTCGTCGCTGACCCGGCGTCCCTGGTCCTGGGCAGCGCGCTCGGCGCCCCAGAGCCAGGGGACGGTCCATCTGCCGAGCCGACGGCGGCCTCGCCCGCCGACCCCGAGCTGCGGGCCGCCGGCTTCGCCGATCCGGTCGGTTTCGGCCTCGGGACGGGTGCCGGACTGCTCGGTCTCCTCGCCATCGCGGCGGTGTCGGTCGGGGTCACGGCCCTCCGGCGGCGGCACGGCCGGCGCCTGCTGGCGACGCCCCTGGCGACCGGGTTGGCCGTCATCGGCGCCGGACCGCCGGCCGATCGGGCGGTGACCGACGCCCCGCACGGTCCATCACGCATGGGGTGAGGGCCGTCCGGGGCGCGTCGCAAGGCCGTCCGTCGTGCACGAATCGTGCGTGGCCGTGCTTGACGCTCGCAGAATCGCGGGACTATCCTCGGCCGAGTTTCGCGCCAGCGAAGCAGGCACGTGCGTGAGGAGGGGTCTTGCCGAACGCGGAAACCCGCGTCGAAACAGCTCGAGACCGCAGGATCGCGGTCCCGGAAGGCGAACGGCAGTACCACATCGGACTCGGACCGGGCGAACTGGCCGAGTACATCCTCCTCCCCGGGGACCAGGATCGGACCACCAGGATCGCCTCGCGCTTCGATTCGATCGAGCGCGAGCACCGACACCGGGAGTTCGCTTCGGCGACCGGCACGTACAAGGGGCAGCGGGTGTCGGTCGTGTCGACCGGCATCGGCACGGACAATGTCGAGATCGCCGTGGCCGAGATCCTGGCGATCACGCAACGTCCGACCTTCATACGGGTCGGATCGTGCGGGGCCCTCCAGCCGGGGATGCGCCTGGGAGACCTGGTCATCACCACCGGAGCGGTCCGGCTCGAGACGACGACGAGCTGGTACGTCCACGATGGGTATCCCGCGGTCGCCGACTATGAGGCGATCACGGCGCTCATCGAGGGTGCGGAACGGCTCGGTCACCGCTACCACGTCGGGGTGACGGCAACGGCACCGGGGTTCTACGGCTCGCAGGGGCGGCCGATCCCGCAGTTGCCCATCCGCTACCCTGACCTGGCGGAGGACATGATGCGCCAGCGCGTCATGAACTTCGAGATGGAGGCATCGGCCCTACTGGTGTTCGCGTCCCTGGCTGGCTGTCGAGCCGGGGTCGTCTGTGCGGTCTTCGCCAATCGGACGACCGGCGAGTTCATCGGGGGAGCCATGAAAGATGCCGCAGAGGCGGCCTGCGTCGAGACCGGCCTCGAGAGCCTGCTTGTACTGGCAAAGATCGACGCGCAGAAACGCACCGCATCGACGGACCGCTGGCGGCCGTCGTTGTGGACGACCTAGCGACACCGAGGAGCGGATACGGGACAGGGGTTCCCGTGACGCTCGGCCCAACCGAGGAGGAAGCCCAGATGGCTGAGGCCTATTGCGTCAAGGACAAGCGAAAGGTCGAAGTCCAGAACGCACAGCGCATCACCATGAAGAACGGCAAGCCGGCCCTGCAGGGCACGTGCCCGATCTGCGGCAACAAGGTCTTCAAGATCGGCGGCTGATCGCCCGCATTCATCGCGACAAGGACGACGGCCCCCGCCGGCAACGGCGGGGGCCGTTCGATTCGGGACGCATCGGATGACGGTGCGGGCGCAGTGCGGCCAGGCGGTACCGAGGCTGAGAGCCGGTCGGCCCATCGCCGAGAGCCAGCCGGCCCTTTGCTAGAATGAGGCGGTTCCCCAAGATCGTTCCCGACGGGCGGGATGTCGCCCGCGCTCCAGACCAGCGGTCCGGCACCGACCGCAGGAGGTTCCGCTCGATGGCAGTCCGTGTGGGCATCAACGGCTTCGGCCGCATCGGTCGCCAGTCGCTCAAGGCGCTCATCGAGCGCGCTCCGGACGTCGAGGTCGTAGCCGTCAACGACCTGGTCGATGCCGAGATGAACGCGCTGCTGTTCAAGCATGACTCGACCTACGGTGCCTACGACGGCGAGGTCCAGGCCGGCGACAGTTCGATCATCATCGACGGCCACGAGATCAGGATCCTGGCCGAGAAGGACCCGGCGGCGCTGCCGTGGGGCGACCTCGGGGTCGACATCGTCCTCGAGTCGACCGGCATCTTCACGAACGCGGAGAAGGCGAAGGCCCACATCGACGCCGGCGCCCAGAAGGTGATCATCAGCGCCCCGGCCAAGAACGAGGACATCACCGTCGTCCTCGGCGTCAACGAAGAGCGCTACGACCCGGCCGCCCACCACATCATCAGCAACGCCAGCTGCACGACCAACTGCCTCGCTCCCGCTGCCAAGGTCGTCCACGACCTGCTCGGCATCGAGAAGGGCTTGATGAACACGATCCATAGCTACACGAACGACCAGCGGATCCTGGATGTCGCGCACAAGGATCCACGACGCGCCCGGTCGGCGGGTCAGAACATCATCCCGACCACGACCGGTGCGGCGAAGGCGCTGGCGCTCGTCATCCCCGACCTGAAGGGCAAGTTCGACGGCTTCAGCCTGCGCGTGCCGACCCCGACCGTCAGCGTCGTCGACTTCACAGCGACCGTGAGCCGTCCGACCAGCGTCGAGGAGATCAACGACGCGTTCCGATCGGCCGCGGCGGGCTCGATGAAGGGCATCCTCGGTGTCTCGGACGAGCCGCTCGTGTCGATGGACTTCAAGGGCGACTCGCGCTCGTCGATCGTGGACGCGGCGTCGACGATGGTGCTCGACGGCGACATGGTCAAGGTCATCGCCTGGTACGACAACGAGTGGGGGTACAGCTGCCGGGTAGCCGACCTGATCGCGTTCGTCGCCGCGCGACTGCCGGTGGCCGCCGCCTGACGCGGCAGGCCGCCGAGCGCCACATGGACAAGCTCACGATCCGCGACGCGGACGTCGCCGGCAAGCGCGTCTTCGTGCGCGTCGACTTCAACGTCCCGCTCGCCGACGGCAAGGTCCAGGACGATTCGCGCATCCGCGCGGCGATCCCGACCATCGCCAGCCTCGTGCAGGCAGGCGCGAAGGTCATCCTGGCCAGCCACCTCGGCCGGCCGAATGGCAAGGTCACCGACAGCCTGCGGCTCCGCCCGGTCGGCCAGCGCCTGACCGAGCTGCTGCGCCGGAACGTGCCGGTCACCGGCGACGCGCTGGGCATCGGCACGGAGGACGCGCTCAAACGGATGCGCCCGGGTGAGATCGTCATGCTCGAGAACCTGCGGTTCCATCCCGAGGAGGAAGCCAACGACCCGGGGTTCGCGGCGACCCTGGCGTCCTATGCGGAGATCTACGTCAACGACGCGTTCGGCACCGCCCACCGGGCCCACGCCAGCACGGTCGGCGTGGCCAAGCTCCTGCCCGCCTATGCCGGACTCCTGATGGAGCGCGAGCTGACGATGCTCTCGAAGCTCCTCGAGTCCCCCGAGCGGCCGTTCGCGGCGATCCTCGGCGGCGCCAAGGTGAGCGACAAGATCGCCGTCATCGACAACCTGCTGACCAAGGTCCAGCTCCTGGTGCTCGGCGGAGGTATGGCGAACACGTTCCTGCTCGCGCAGGGCAAGACCATCGGCAAGAGCCTGGCCGAGCCCGACCGGGTGGCTGACGCGCGACGGATCCTCGCCACGGCTGAGAAGAACAAGGTCCGTGTCGTGCTGCCGGTCGACGTGATCGTGGCCAAGGAGGTCACGCGTGGGACCGAGTACAAGACGCTCCCGGCCGAGAAGATCCCGGCGAG
>DATBMM010000344.1:0-8782 GCA_036554825.1 Candidatus Limnocylindrales bacterium | reverse complement strand
TCGTCCGTGGGCGGAGATCGGGCTCGGGACCGCGATCGGCAGTGAAGGCGATCGTCCGGCCGTCCGGATGCCAGTCGATGTCGGCCACGCCCCAGTCGCCGCTCGTGATACGCCTCGGGCGTCCGCTCGGCAGGTCGATGACGAAGAGGTGTGACCACCGGTCACGGTGCCCCTCCTCGTCCCAGCGCCAATCCGCCCGGGTGATGTGGCGCGCCAGCGGGCTCTCCGCGTCGGCGCCCTTGGCCGGTCCGCGCCGCGAGATGGGCCGAGCATGGCCAGCGATGAAGCGCGGCGGGTCGACTTCCGCCGTGAATGCCAGCCGCCGCCCATCTGGCGACCAGGCCACCTCGCCCACCGCCCCGTGCGCGCCCAGCCGCAGGGGATGCGCCCGATCCGGGCGCTCGAGATCCAGGATCCAGACGGCCGCGACGGCATCGTCGTCGGTCGGGTCGCTCCGGATGAAGGCAAGGGTGTGGCCGTCCAGACAGAGCCGCGGCTTGGTGTCGCGGACGCGGCCCCGGGTGAGCTGGCGAGGTGCCGGGACCTCGCGTCCGGCTCCCAGGTCGATCGTGAACAGGTGACTGCGGTAGTGGTTGCGCTGGATGGAGCGGCGGACGACGACCGCGGTGCGACCGTCGACGGATAGGTCGAGTTCCTCGACCACCACCATGCGGCGGATGTCCTCGGGTCTCATCGGACGACGACGGGCCATGCGCGACAGCCTAGCCGCGCCGCTAGGCTTCCGGCATGCCCGTCCTGAAGTCGCTCGCGGATCGTCTGATGGTCGCGCCGGAGGTCGCGGCAGCGCTCGCGGCGGGCCATCCGGTCGTCGCTCTCGAGTCGACGCTGATCAGCCACGGTCTGCCGTACCCGCAGAACCTGGAGGTCGCTCGGGCCTCGGAGGCGGCCGTCCGGGAGACACCCCACGCCGTCCCGGCGACGGTCGCGATCCGGGACGGGCGCCTCCAAGTCGGGCTCGACGACGCCGCCCTCGAGTCACTGGCGACGGCGCCGACAGGCAGCGTTCGGAAGGCGGCGCGGCCCAGTCTCGCGATCGCGCTCGCCGAGGGCGGGTGGGCGGCGACGACCGTGTCCGCGACGATGATCGCCGCCTCGGCGGCCGGGATCACGGTGTTCGCGACGGGCGGCATCGGTGGCGTCCACCGAGGGGCTCTGGACGCGACGTCGGGTGCCCCGGCCTCGTTCGACATCTCGTCGGATCTCGAGGAGCTCGGGCGGACGCCGATGGCGGTGGTGTGTGCGGGACCCAAGGCGATCCTCGATGTCCCGGCGACGCTCGAGTACCTCGAGACTCGGGGCGTGCCGGTCATCTCGGTCGGCCAGGACGAGGTACCGGGGTTCTTCGCCAGGTCGTCGGGTAGCCGCGCGCCGGCGTCGGCCCCGGACGTGGAGAGCGCCGCGGACATGGTGGCGACGCACCTCGGGCTCGGGCTCGGCAGTGGCGCCCTGGTGTGCGTGCCGGTACCCGCGGACCTGGCACTCCCCGATGATGTCGCCCGGGACGCGGTCGCTCGGGCGGTCGATGATGCCGGGGCGGCCGGCATCGTCGGCCCGGCGCTGACCCCCTGGCTGCTCGCCCGGATCGCCGAGATCACCGATGGCCGATCCGTGCCGGCGAACAGGGCCCTCATCGTGAACGACGCGCGGGTCGCGGGCCGGTTGGCGGCGGCACTGAACGAGGCCGGCGCCCGTTCCTGACACCCGCCGGCGATGGAGCGTCGGTCTCCCACGGATATCTGACAGGAACGCGCAGCGGTCATCGGCATCCCGACGCGCGTCTGATATTGCTGCGGGATGGAGCGGTCGGTACACTCGCGGGGCTTGGGGGTCAAAGCGCGCGGGCGGTGCTGCGCCAGAACGGCGCGAGCCGCGCGACCGAGCCACCGGGAGCTGGAGGACTGCGCCGCATGCGCATCTATGAGGGCAGCCCGCGGCAGGACTTCGAGGAAGTCTTCCGGTCCATCGGCGCCTTCCTCGACCAGCGCGGCATGAAGGACGTCCTGCTTGTCGAGGCCCCCGACGGGTTCATCGTCCAGGGGCTCGTCATCACGGGCGCATCGGCCGGCCAGTGGTCGGACAACATGGGCGTCCAGGTCAAGGAGACCCTGACGTTCCTCGACGACGACATCGCCCGCTTCATGGAGGAGGCGGCCGCCCGGCGCGGTCGCCAGAACCCCATGCCCAACCACGACGCCGGGTATTACGAGACGGCGTTCCGCGTCCTCGGTCGCTACATGGACGACCAGAAGCCGCGAGACGTGTTCTTCTTCGAGCAGGACGGCGCGTTCGTCGTCCGGCTCCTGCTGTCCGGGCAGACCGGCAGCCGACACCAGCTCGCGGAGTTCACCCGCGAGGACATCCAGCAGATGGTCGCCAAGGGTCCGTCCCTGCGGAACCCGGTCTCGATCCCGGGTGCCAGCAAGAGCACGACCACCAGCGCCTGATCGGAGGTACCCATGAAAGCCCTGAAGACCGTGGCCGTCGCGCTCGGCATCACGCTGGCCGCGCTGATCGTCATCCCCCTCGCCGTGCTGGCCGGGCTGTTCGTCTGGCTGAAGCTGACCGAGGAGGACGACGAGGAGTTGCTCGAGCTCGACCGCGACGCCGTCTGACCGATCGCGACGGCGACCGATCGACCCCGACGTCCCCGCCGCAGCACCGACGCCCGCCGACCGATCGGCGGGCGTTCGACTGTCAACGGACCGCCGCCTCGCCGAGGGGGCGATCGTGGCGGTCATGGTCGTCTGGGCGGCCAACTTCATCGTGGTCAAGGACGCGATCGCGACCCTGCCGCCGGTCGGGTTCACGATGCTCCGGTACGGGCTCGCGGCGATCGCGCTGCTCGTGATCCTGCGCTGGACCGAGGGCGAGATCCGCCTGCCCCGGCCCGATGTCGCGCGGATCCTCATCCTCGGCGGGCTGGGGTTCGGCCTCTACCAGATCCTGTGGACGGTCGGGCTCCTGTCGATCCCGGCCGGTGACAGCGCGCTGATCATCGCCTCGACACCGGTGCTGGTCGCGGTCCTCGCCGTCGTCGCCGGCGCCGACACGCTGACGCCGATGAAGTTCATGGGCGCCGCCCTGTCGTTCCTCGGGGTGGTCGTCGTCATCGCGGCCGGCGTCGGCATCTCGATGAGCGGCTCGGCGCTCGGCAGCCTGTTGACGCTTGCCGCGGCCGCGTGCTGGGCGTCCTACACCGCCTTCGCGGCGCCGGTCCTGCGGCGCCACTCGCCGCTCGTCCTGACGACATGGGCGACCATCGGAGGCACGCTGGTCCTGATCCCGGTCGGCGTCGCGCAGCTGCTGGCGCCCGGGGCGCTCGGGGCGGAGCAGGCCGCGAACCTGGTGCCGATCGTGCTCGCCATCGCATACTCCGGCGTCCTCGCCGCGGCCCTCGCCAACGTCATCGTCTTCAACGGCGTGCGCCTACTCGGCCCGACACGCGTCATCACCCTCCAGTCGTTCGTGCCCCCGATGGCCGTCGTGCTCGCGTTCATCTTCCTGCGGGAGCCGATCCGGCCGGCGCAGGTCGTCGGCGGGTTGATCATCGTCCTGGGCGTGGCGCTGACGCGGCGGGCGTCGATGCGGCCGGCCGCGGCATGACGTTCGCCATCGATCCCGCCGTCCCGGCACTGCGGGACGGGCGACCCCCGCTGTCGATCCTCATCGACTACGACGGCACGATCTCGTTGACCGACGTCACGGAACAGCTCCTCGCGCAGTTCGTGAACGAGGTCGTCTGGGAGGATGCCGAGGCGAGCTATGACGCCGGCCTGATGGGCTCGCGACGCCTCATGGCCTGGGAGGTGTCGCTGATCGAGGCGGAACCCGACGCTTTGCGAGCGTGGGCTGCCGCTCAGCCACACGACCCTGGCTTCGCCGCCTTCGTGCAGCGCGCACGGAGCGCGGAGATCCCGGTCGAGATCGTGTCGGACGGCTACGGCTTCTTCATCCAGCCGGCGCTCGAGGCGCTCGGCGTGGGCGACCTGCCGATCGTCACCGCCAGCACCACCTTCGAGGGACGACGCGCGAGTATCGCGTTCCCGAACGGCCATCCCACCTGTCTCGTGTGCGGCACGTGCAAGCGCCGGCGGGTCCTGGCCCATCGGGCGGCCGGTCGCCGGGTCGTCTACATCGGCGATGGCGAGAGCGATCGCTACGCCGCCGGCTACAGCGACGTCGTGTTCGCCAAGCGCTCGCTCGAGCGGATCTGTCTCGAGGCCGGCTGGCCGTTCCGCCGCTGGACGGCGTTCAAGGAGATCGACGCCTGGCTGGCCGAGACGCTCGCGGCGTACGCCGCGGACCCCTCGACGCTCCCGCAGCCCGACCCGGCGCCGCCGAACGGCTACTTCTGTGGGCCGGAGGTCTGGGGCGACGGCCTGGAGGATCCGCCGCCGGGGTCGTGGCCGCCGCCGGTCACGTCGGAAGGCTGAACCAGAACCGCGTCAGCCCGCCCATCGACTCCACGCCGACGCGGCCGCCGATCGCCTCGACGAGCTGCCGCACGATGGCGAGACCGATCCCGGCGCCGCCGCTGGCGCGATCGCGCGACTTGTCGACGCGGTAGAACCGCTCGAAGACGTGGGGCAGATCTTCGGCCGGGATGCCATCGCCGGTATTCGACACCGTCACCAGCACGTCGCTCGACCGACGCTCCGCTCCGATCGTGACCACGCCGCCGGCCGGCGTGTAGCGCGCGGCGTTCTGGAGGAGGTTGCCCAGGACCTGCGCGAGGACGTCCGGGTCGGCGCGCACGTCGAGGCGCTCCGGCAGCCGGACCTCCAGCGCGAGGCCGCGCCCATCGATGGCGGGTGTCGCCAACTCGACCGCGGTGTGGATACTGGCGACGAGGTCGAGGTCGACGAGCCGCCGGGGCGCCACGGCGGCGTCGCCCTCGGCCAGCGTGGCCAGCGAGGACGACAGGCGAACGAGCCGTTCGACCTCCTCCCAGAGCGACGCGAACGTCGCGCGGTCGGCCGGGATGACCTCGTCGCGCAGGCCTTCCAGGTACCCCTTGAGGTTCGTGAGGGGCGTGCGGAGCTCGTGGGCGGCGTTCGCGATGAACTCCCGCCGCATGCGCTCCTGCTCGTCGAGGCTCACGGCCATCTGGTTGAACGCCTCGGCGAGGTCCGCGACCTCGGCCGGTCCGACCCGTGGAGCGCGCGCCGTGTAGTCGCCGCCCGCGAGGCGACCGGCCGCGTCGCCGATATCGGTCAGTGGGCGAGCGAGCCGTCGACTCAACAGTCCCGCGAGGACGACGGCGACGACGATCGCGGTGATGACGGCGATGCTCAGGACGGTCGTGACGGACTCGTCGAACATCGAATGGGCCGTCGCCGCGCTCTCGCCGTGCCGGATCATCAGCTGGGTGAACAGCTCGCTGCCGACGGCCAGGACTCCGACCGCCACGACGCCGACCGCGACGGACGCGGTCGCCAACGCGGCGAGGGCGATCCTGACGCCGATGCCGCGTCCGATCCCTCGGCCCCGCTCCCTTGGGCGCATCACGCGGACCGATCCGTGGCCGGCGACGAGCTCCGGGTGACGGACCTGTAGCCCGAGCCTCGTACGGTGGCGATCACGCGCGGATCGTCGGCCGGGTCGCCCAGCTTGTCCCGCAGTCGTCTGATATGGACGTCGATCGTCCTGTCGAGGACGTCATGGGCGTCGCGCCCATACACCGCGTCGAGCAGCTGGTCGCGGCTGAGCACGCGTCCGTCGGCCTCGACGATCGCGACGAGGAGCCGGAACTCCACGTCGGTGGCCGGGATCGGTGTCCCGGCCAGGACGACCTCTCGGCGCTCGAGGTCGATCCGGAGATCGCCCGACTCGAGGATCCGGTGGTCGGTCTGACGATCGCGGGATCCGGACCGGCCGAGGACACGCCGGATGCGGATGACGAGCTCGGCGGGTGAGAAGGGCTTCGACAGGTAATCGTCCGCGCCGACATCGAGCCCGGCGATCCGGTCCGCGGTCGTGCCTCGCGCCGACAGCATCACGATCGGCGTGTCATTCGTGCGGCGGATGGCGCGGATCACCGACAGGCCATCGATCTCGGGCAACATCCGATCGAGCACCACGAGCGCCGGATCGTGTTCGCGAAGGGCCTCGATCGCCTCGCGGCCATCGCGTGCCGCGACGACGTCGAAGCCGTCCCGCTCCAGGTACGCGCGGACGAGCTGGACGATCTTCGCGTCGTCGTCGACGACCAGGATCGGCCGGCGGCGCTCCCGGTTCACATCCCGGATGGTAGACGGGCGGTGGGCGACGACCACCGATCGCGTGTCACTGCAAAGGCGCGGCCGCGATCGCGTGCTTCATCTCCGTGTCCCATACGACCACCGTGTGGAACCCCATCGCGTCTGCCGACGAGGGAAGGGGATAGTCCTGCATCCCGCTCGTTCCCTTCAAGGGACCGAGATCCAGGAGGGTGGCCTGGTCGACGTCCGCGGTCGCGGTGACGTCCTCGGCCGGGACCAGCACGACGTTCGTATGCGCGTCGCTGGCGATCGAGAAGTCCTCGAACACGACGGCGAAGCTGTCGTCTGCCAGATGCTTGAGCGCGGCGGTGCCCGATGCGGTCCCATCCACGTCGTGGAACGTGCCCATCCCGACCGTCTCTGGGCCCGCCGGGCTGGCGGCTCCTGATGCGGCCGGAGCAGGCGACGCGGGGGCCGGGGTCGCCGCAGTCCCGCCAGAACAGGCCGCAAGCACGAATGCCGCGGCGACGATGGGCGCGATCGCCCGGGCGGTGCGTCGATGTCGAACGTCCATGGCACGGCTCCTTTCCGTGGACTGGAGCCATCAGCCTGCCGATGATCCGTGACGGCCCGATGACACGAAGTCGTCATATGACGCATCTACGGTGGTCGGCATGACAGCGATCGACATCCGCCGCGCGGGAGCGTCCGTCGGGGCCGCCTGGCCGCTGGCCCTGTCCGGCGCGCTTGCCGCGGCCGCGGCCATCGCTGCCGCGGAGCTGTTCGCGGGTCTCGTCGCAGGGGCACCATCGCTGGTGACCGCGATGGGCGCGCTCGTCATCAGCCTCCAGCCGCCCGGCGCCAAGGAGCTGGCGGTCACGCTCTTCGGCCTGAACGACAAGCTGGCCCTGAACCTGGCGGTCGTGATCGGCGCGTTGCTCATCGCCGCCGCCACCGGTGTGCTGGCAGCCCGCCGGTTCACGCTGGCGGCCGGCGTGTTCGTCGCGTTCGGGGTGGTCGCGGCCGTCGCCTCCATCCGGCAGCCGCTGACCCCGTTGCCACTCGCCATCGTCAATGCGGGCCTGGCCACGGCCGTGGGCCTGGCCGTCCTCCGGGCGCTGCTGGGCCTGGTGCCGGATGGTCCGCCGGCGGCCAGGAGCTCGATGCCGGACTGGTCGAAGCGGCGGTTCATCATCGCGACGGCCGGCACCGCCGGCGGCGTGCTCATCGCGGGCGGGATCGGGCGCGCTCTCGTCCAGGCCCGGCACGTCGAAGGCGTCGTGAGCACCTCCCGGCTGCCACCGGCACTCGAGCCCGTGCCGGCTCTCACCTCGGACCGATCGATCGACGTGAACGGGATCACTCCCCTCGTCGTCCCGAATGATCGGTTCTACCGGATCGATACCGCCCTGCTGGTCCCCCAGGTCGACGCCGAGACGTGGCGCTTGTCCGTGACCGGCATGGTCGACGAGCCACTCGAGTTCGCGTACGACGACCTGCTGTCGCTGCCACTGGTCGAGCAGTACGTGACGATCGCCTGCGTGAGCAACCGCGTCGGCGGGAACCTCGTCGGCAACACGTTGTGGACGGGCGTCCGGCTCAGGGAGGTGCTCGAGATGGCCGGGGTCCAGGCCGGCGCATCGCAGATCATCGGCCGCTCCGTGGACGGCTTCACCGCGGGGTTCCCCACCGAATGGGCCTTGGCGCCGGAACGCGAAGCGATGATCGCGGTCGGCATGAACCGCGAGCCACTTCCCGCCGATCACGGGTTCCCGGCTCGGCTCATCGTCCCGGGGCTGTTCGGGTACGTGTCGGCCACCAAGTGGCTCTCGTCGATCGAGCTGACGACCCGCGAGGCGGTGGACGGGTACTGGGTCCCGCTCGGCTGGGCGAAGGACGCGCCGATCCTCACCCAGTCGCGGATCGACGTGCCGGACTCCGGGGCGACGTTGGCACCGGGCGAGGTCCAGGTGGCCGGCGTCGCGTGGGCTCCCGATCGAGGCGTCGAGAGGGTGGAGGTCCGCATCGACGACGGTGACTGGCAGCTCGCGAGGATGAGCCGGCCGATCTCCAAGGCCACCTGGGTCCAGTGGGCGTTCCCGTGGACGGCCGCGGTGGGCAGCCACACCATCGAGGTGCGGGCGACGGACGGGAACGGCGACGTCCAGACCGACGAGGTCACGCGCCCGGATCCGGACGGCGCGCGCGGCCACCACCGGATCTCGGTCACGGTCGGCTGAGCGCACCGCGCCGGCGGGCGGCGGCCGCTGGAACATCCCCATGTTCCGACCGACCGGCGAGGGCGCCGTCGAGGCGCGTTTGGAACACCCAACGGGTTCCATCTGACCGCTGACGGCCCCGGATCGGCCGGATCCGTCGCTTTCCCGACCTGTTCGTCGGTCGCTTGGAACATCGGGGCGTTCCAGATGCGGCTGTGGCACCCCTAGAATCGATCGATGGCTGGATATCTGGACCTTCCCCAGGGCTCCGTCTGGGACGACGAGCAGGGCAGCGGCGACCCGCTCGTGCTGCTCCACGGCGGCGCGGTCGATGCCCGCTTC
>DATBMM010000333.1:0-7337 GCA_036554825.1 Candidatus Limnocylindrales bacterium | reverse complement strand
GGAGGGGCGATCGAGGTCGGTGACCTCGTCTCGACGATGATGCTGTGCGAAGGCGTGGAGCTCGGGGCGCAGGAGACGGCGTTCATGGCTGCGCTCGGCGGCGCCCAGACGTGGCAGATCACGGGCGAAGGGGACCTCGAGCTCGGTGGGATCAGCGTGATCGTGGCATCGCCGGCGGAGCCGGGCGCGTCGGGCAGTCCGGCCGCCGGTCTCGAAGGCCGCTGGGACCTCGTCGAGATGGGTCCCACCGCCGACTTCGCGAACCTCCTGCCGACGATCGAGTTCGGGGCGGACGGGAGCGTGTCAGGATTCGCGGCGTGCAACACCTTCCGCGGGACGTACACCACGGACGGCGCGACGTTGACCCTCGGCGCGCTGGCCACCACCAAGATCGGCTGCCAGCGGCCGGCCAGCGCCGTCGAGGCGGAATACCTGCAGGCCCTGTCAGGGGTGACGGGCTGGACGATCGAGCCTGATGGCCGGCTCCTGCTCGACGGCCCGGTGCCGCTTCGCTACACCCGACACTGATCGGGCGCCGCACTGATGCGCCTCGCCCATATCCGCGAGCGCCACGCCCCGGCCGGCGCGCCGTGGCGGCTCGCCGCCGGGCTGGACGACGACCGGTGGATCGACCTGGAGCCGGCGCGACGTCGCGCGATCTCGATCCACCCCACGCTCGAGCACGATTCCGCGCTCTTCCGCCAGCCGATCACCACGCTCGACGACGGTCTCCGTCGTGGCCTACGCGTCGCCGCCTTCGGCGAGCTGGTCGAGGCCTTCGAGCGGCGCGACGGTGACGATCCGGCCGTGCTCGATGCCGCCGACCTGCGCTTCGGCCCGCCGGTCCTGGCGCCACCGTCGTTACGCGACGGCTACGGGTTCGAGCAGCACGTCGGGATCATGTGGAAGCGCCGCGGGGCCGAGATCCCCGAGGCCTGGTATCGCCTCCCCATCTTCTACTTCTCGAACGTCTCGGAGTTGCGCGGTCCTGACGACCCGGTCTGGGCGCCCACCGGTTCGGAGGAGCTCGACTACGAGATCGAGATCGCGGCCCTGATCGACACGCCCGCGCGCGACCTGCCTGTCGACCGCGCGGAGGAGGCGATCGGCGGCTACACGATCCTCAACGACTGGTCGGCCCGCGACCTGCAGCGCGACGAGACGACGCTCCGACTCGGCCCCGCCAAGGGCAAGGACTTCGCGACCTCGATCGGGCCGTGGCTGGTCACCCCCGATGAGCTCGAGGATGCCCGCCGCGGTCGCGGCTACGACCTGGCCATGACCGTGACCGTCAACGGCACCGAGACGTCGCGAGGCCGCTGGTCGGACATCCACCACGGCTTCGGCGCGCTGATCGCGCGGGCGTCGGCGGACGTCACCTTACGACCCGGTGAGCTGCTCGGGTCGGGAACGGTGGGCACGGGTTGCCTGCTCGAGGTGCGGGACCAGACGCTGGGTCGCTACCTCCAGCCCGGCGACGAAGTGGTCCTCAACGTGGACCGCCTCGGCGCGTTGCGTAACCCGGTGGTGGCCCCGCCCGTCTGAGAGCACACGTCCGCACGGATGGTGACGCGATGCGCTCTCTCGCAGTCCTCGGGCTGGTCATCGCGGTCGGTGCCTGCACCGACCCTTCCGTCGCCCCCAGCCCGACTCCGATGGCGTCCGAGCTCGCCGCCGGGGCGACCGCAACCCCTCCACTGACCACGCCAGCCGCGCAGACGCCGACGCCGGCCCCGACGATCGGCCCCCTGCCGAGCGACCTCGAGCCGGATATCCGCAAGGCCATCGAGGATCGCCGGATGTATCGCCTGCGTTTCGACCTCGCGTACGTCCTCAAGGCAGCATCGGACCCGGCGGCATTCGACGCGATCGGCTTCCCCATCTATCAGGAGGAGTGGGACCAGATCGGCCGGGACCAGGCCGAGCAGGATCGGGTCATCCGGGCCATCCACCAGCACGGCGCCACCCCGGACGAGTTCGGTGGGCTGTACATCGATCGCGATCGCATGCCGGGTGTCGTCGTGGCGCTCTACACAGCTGACGTCGGTGCTCACGACGCCGCGATCCGGGAGATGCTCGGGGAGACCGAGCTGTTCGCGACGCGTCAGGTCAAGTACAGCGAGGTCGAGCTGCGGCGTGTCCAGGACCAGGTCGCTCAGGACATGGACGCGCCCTGGGTCCTCGCGATACCCGCCATCTTCCAGAGCGTCGGACACGACGTCGAAGACAACGTCGTCGACGTGTCCGTTTCCAGCGCCGTTCCCGACGCCGCCGAGATCATCGCGGCGCACTACGAGCTCGGTGACCGGATCCGCGTCGTTTCCGACGGGACCGGGAGCATGCTGATCCCGTGGGGCAACGTCGTCGGTCGGGTGACCTATCGGGGCAAGCCGGTCACGATCGATCCGTCGAAGACGGTGACGCTGGGCTGGGATGTGCCCGGCGATGCGGTCGGCACGTGCGGTGGTGGGGACATGGGTTTCGGCGTCGATCGACGAGGCCGATTCGAGCTCCCGTGCCAGGTCGGGCGGCGCACGATCCTGGTGCAGGTCCCGGCTGCCGGCGACGGTGAATGGCGCACGATCGGCAAGGGCCGAGTCACTGTCAAGGAGGGCGAGACCGTCCGGCTGGAGATCAAGCTCACCGAGCGACCCTGAGCCTCCTCCGCCCCCACCGTGGTGCGATGATGCGCGCGTGCCCCGTCGCCAGGCCGTGCGCGTCGAGCCGATGGAGCCGACCGACTGGCCGGCGGTCCACCGGATCTATGCCGACGGCATCGCGACCGGGGACGCCACCCTCGAACGCGAGGCGCCCGACTGGGATCACTTCGACCGGTCGCACAAGCACGATTGCCGATTGGTCGCCCGGCTCGCACCCGCTGGCGTCGCCGTCGGCTGGGTGGCGCTGACGGCCTACTCGGCTCGGCGCGTGTATAGCGGTGTCGCCTGGGAGAGCGTGTACGTGGCGGCCGACGAGCGCGGCAAGGGGATCGGCCGGGCGCTGCTCGAGGCACTCGTGCCCGCGTCCGAGACGGCCGGCTTCTGGGCGCTCCTGGCCGGGGTGATGATCGAGAACCAGGCAAGCCTCGCTCTTCACGAGCGCTGCGGCTTCGAGCGTGTCGGCGTCATGCGCGCGATGGGCCGCGATGCGACCGGTCGGTGGCGGGACGTGGTCCTGATGGAACGCCGGAGCTCGCGCGTCGGCGTCTGAGGTCGTCTGGTCCTAGTCGACCAGGCCGAGCCGGGCCGCGACGGTCGCCGCCTCGGTTCGGGTGGTCACCCCCAACTTGCCCAGGATGTTCGAGACGTGGACGCCGGCGGTGCTCTCGCTGATGAACAGTCGCTCGGCGATCCGCTTGTTCGTGTGGCCTTCGACCAGCAGCGCGAGGACCTCCCGCTCGCGTGCCGTGAGCCCGTGGCCATCCGCTGCCGGCGCGCTCACCACGGGCTGGTCCGGCTCCGCCTCCGCGGCGGCCCGGAGATCGATGCGCGAGCGGCGGGCCAGGGCCTCGAGCTGGTCGAGGAGCGGTCGAGCCCCCAGCGCCGACGCCGTCGCGACCGCCTCGCCGACCGCGGCGGCCGCCTCGCGACGCGGCGCCTTCGAGCCGAGCACCGCCTCGGCCAATCGATAGCGCGCGTACGCCCGGCGCCAGGCGAGGCCGGCACGGTCGGCCGCCTCCACGGCAGCGCCCCAGGCGTCAGGATCGGCTGCGCCCTGCGCACGTCGGGCCTCGGCCGTCGCGAGCGCCGCGTCCGCGGCGAGCGCGCCGCCGAACGCGCTTGGCTCGTCCAACTCGGCGACCCAGCGCAGCAGCCCGTCGCGGTATCCCGCCGCCGCGGCCGTCGCCCGCGCGGCGGCGTCATGATCGCGACCCGCCCGGGCCACCTCGGCGCGGTCCGCCTCCGCGCGTGCAGCCAGGCTGAGCAGCTCCGTCTCGTAGTACCGGTCGCTCGTCCGCCCGAGCCGCTCGAGCCCTTCGCGGGCGATCGCGACCGCGTCGTCGACGCGGCCTGACGTCAGCGCGACCTCGACCAGGCCGGCGTAGATCGGGCCGGTGAACTGCGCCTCGGTCAGCGGATCGACCAGCGACCGCCCCTCCTCGAGGAGGCGAACCGCGTCGTCGATCCGCCCGCGGCGGGCATAGAACGGACCGACGACGCCGTTCATCGACAGGCGGTTCGCTCCTTCCGGGTCACCGGCAAGCAGGTCGTCGATCATGTCCTGCGCCTGGTCCCAACGGCCCAGCTGGAGGGCGGCATCGACGGCGTTGCCCGAGATGAACCGGCCGTACCCGCCTGACGCCCCCACGCTGCGGGCCCATGAGATGCCCTCCAGCGCGACCGCGAGGCTCTCCTCAGCGTCGCCGCAGATCAGCAGGACCGAGCTCAGGTTGGCGTAGCCCCGCCCGGTGTCATCGACGTCGTTGGCCTCGCGCGCGATCGCGACGCCTTCGCGGATGAGCGGCAAGCCCTCGGCGCAGCGGCCACTCAACGCGGTGCTGGTGCCGAGCGTGTTGAGCGCATGGCCCTCTGCGAGTCGTGCACCCGTGGAGCGGGCTTCCTCGATGGCGGTCCGGGCGGCCTCGATGGCCCGGGGGTGATCGCCCCGCAACATGTGGGCGCCGGCCAGCGCGGCGAGGGCCCGCGCGCGCAGCGGCGACGGGTCGCCTGGTGCCAACGCAGCCGCGGTGGCCTCGAGCCGGGCGAGGCCCTCGTCGAGGCCGCCGTCGATCCAGGCCGCCCTGGCGAGCCGCTGATTGGCGCTGGCCCACCGCTCGAGATCGCGTTCCGGGTCGAGGCGCTCGACGGCCGCCCGGGCCAGCACGACCGATCGCTCGTTATGGCCGCTGATCATCGCGGCGAGCGCTCCCTCGTGGTAGAGGGCTGCCGCGTCGGCATCGACCGGGCGGTCGTCGGCAGGAACGGCGTCCCACAGCTCGATCGCCCGTTCGTAGGCGGTGCGCGCCTCGGCGAAGGCGTGCGATGCCGCGGCAGCGCGTGCCGCCCCGACCCACGCGCGCAGCGCCCGGACCGACTCGTGGGCCGCGGTCGCGTGGTGGGCCAGCGCCGCCAGCTGGCTCGCGCCCTGGGCGCCGCCAGCCACGGGTCGTGCGTCGAGCGCCGCCGCGTAGGCCGCGTGCAGACGCCGACGCTCGCTCGGCAACAGATCGTCGTACACCGCCTCGGCGAGCAGGGCATGGCGGAAGCGGTAGGCGTCGGGGCGGCTCTGCGGATCGATCGTCAGGATCTGGGCCGACACGGCTTCGCGTAGCGGCCCCTCGATGTCGGTCTCCGCCGAACCGGCGACCTCGGCCAGCAGATCGGCCTCCACGGTGCGCCCGGCGACCGCGGCGACACCGAGAAGCCGTTGCGTGTCCTCCGTCAGGGCGGTCACGCGAGTCATCAGGACATCGCGCAGGGTCGGTGGCAGGCGCTCGCCCGGCGCTCCGGCGCTCGACGCCAGCAGCTCCTCGACGAAGAACGGGTTGCCCTCGGCCCGTTGCTCGATCGCCTCGAGGAGGGCGACGCTCGGTCGGTGGCCGACGATCGCGCTGATCTGCGCGTCGAGCTCGGCCCGGCCGAAGCGTCCGACCTCCACCCGCACGACCCGAGGCGCCCGCTCCATCTCCGACAGCCACGGCCGCAGCGGATGGCGTCGGTTCAGGTCGTCCGTTCGATACGTCCCGATGACGGCGAGTCGCTCGGTCCGGGCATTCCGGGCGAGGAACGCCAGGACGTCCCGGGTCGAGCTGTCGGACCAGTGCAGGTCCTCGACGACGAGCACGATCGGGACGCGTTCGCCGAGCGTCCGCAGCAGGACCAGCAGCCCCTCGAAGATCCGGCCCTGCACCCAGCCCGGTCGGTCGAACATGTCGGGTTCCGGACTCGCCGTCGCCCCAAGTTCGGGCAGGAGGCGGCCCAGGTCGCTGGTCTCGGTCGACCGCAGCTCATCGATGTTCGTGATCGCCTCGACCTCGCCCGCGGCGATCATCGTCGGCAGCCGGCGCAACGCCTCCACGATGGGTGCGAACGGCAGCCCCTCGCCGTTGCCGAGCGAGACGCAGCCACCCTCGAGCACGAGGGCACCGCGCGCCCGCGCTTGGTCGGCGACCTCCTCGACGAGGCGCGTCTTGCCGATGCCGGCATCGCCTCCGACGAGGGCGACGACGGCGTCACCGCCGGTGCCCCTCGCGACGGCGTCCGTCAGGGACGCGAGCTCGCGCCGACGCCCGACGAACTCGGGGCTGGCGACCCGTGTGGCCACGGGCGCCATGGTACGAGAGCGACCGCGGGCGTCGATCACGGGTCTCTGGGGAGGGATCGGCTGCCCGACCCGGGTATCGGATCAGGCAGCCGTGTACGCCGTGCCGGCCAGCCGGCGCAGCAGGGTCGACAGTCGGCGCTGTGGCCGATCGGCGTCCGGGGTCGACCGGACCTCGGTCAGGGCCGCCAGGAGGCGGGCAGTCGACTCGGCTCGGCGGATGGTCTCGTCGTGCTGGTTGAACTTGTACTCGAAGTCGGCGAGCATCTGGATGGCTCCTCTCGGTGGTCGATGGTCGATCTGATGCATCCACCGTACGAGCGTGTGGTCGCCGTGCCATCGAGTGAGCGACCGATCTTCTCCGCAACCGACCCTTTATTTCCGTACCCGAGCGCGCCAACCCTTTAGACCGGCCGGCCCCGCGGCCTTCATCCTGGTCCGCCTCCCTCCACGCGCCACCGCCGACCTAGACTGCTAGCCCGGCCGCCGCGCAGTCGGCCGCGGCCGTCCGGGGACGATGAAGAACGAGGCGCAGCATGCTGAAGGGCGATCGAGTCACCTTGCGACCGGTCCGTGAGTCGGACCTGGACGACTTCTGGCGACGACACGTCGACATCTCCAACCGCGGGTCGTACTTCCCCCTCGGGGTGATGTCACAGACCGCCCTGCGCAAGCAGTTCGCAGAGGATGGCTTCTGGTCGCGCGACGAGGGCATGCTCCTGATCACCGCGGACGGTGAGCGGATGGTGGGGACCATCGAGTGGTTCCCGACCGTGCGCTATCTCTCGGAGGTCGAGCTGTCGTACCAGCTCTTCGATCGTGCCGACGATGGCAAGGGGTACGCGTCCGAGGCCGTCGCGCTCCTCGTCCGCTACCTCTTCGAGAACAAGACATTCAACCGCATCCGGCTGATCATCCATCCCGACAACT
Organism: Candidatus Limnocylindrales bacterium; assembly: GCA_036554825.1. Taxonomy (GTDB): domain Bacteria; phylum Chloroflexota; class Limnocylindria; order Limnocylindrales; family CSP1-4; genus SPCO01. Next base: position 146 of record DATBMM010000333.1, on the reverse strand, counting down.
CCGGATCGCAGCGGGTCGCCGAGAAGAACGGCTTCCAGCGCGAGGGTGTGATGCGCGGTGCCTGGCTGACGCGCGGCCGCTACCAGGACGTGCAGCTGTGGTCGATCCTCCGCGACGAGGTCATCGGTTCGGACGGTCGCTGAGCC
>DATBMM010000303.1:0-3109 GCA_036554825.1 Candidatus Limnocylindrales bacterium | reverse complement strand
GACTCCGTAACGCTGACCCGCTTGATTCGCCGATCGTGTGCGTCGGCGGTAACGACGACGAACCCCTTGCGCTCCAGGTTCTCCACGATCTTCGCCACGTTCTGATGGGTCGTCGCGGTGACCTCAGCGATCGTGGCGTAGGAGGGAGCCTTCTCCGAACCCGTGGCGACGACAGCGGCCACCACGGTGACATCCCGATCCCTCGCGCGGTCGGCGGTGGATCGGGGCCCTGCGCCTCCTCACTCCAGCCGCCTCGCCGCAGCGAGCCTCGTCCCGCCCCTCGATCGGGATCTCGTAGGTTGCGTCCGCGCGCCCGACACCTGGCGGGCGCACCATTCCAACCTTCCGGCAGCGCCGGCGCGACGCCGGTGCGCGCAGGCCGCCTGCGCGGCCCGAACGCATGGGGGCTGCCTGGATCAGGAGCCCTCCTCCGCGAGGGCGTCGGTCAGCTCGCGCTCCGCGAGCGTCTTGGGGACCAGCTGCCTCGCGAGCGCCTCGGCGTCTGCCGAAAGTGCGGCCAGCCGCGGATCCGTAGGGTCAAGGTCGCGCTTCTCAGCCTCGATCTCCTTGAGACGGGCCGCGTCTGCCTCGATGTCCTCCGCAGTGGCACGCAATTCGCCTTCGAGGTCCGGCACGAGTACCCCTTTCCGGGACTCCGCGATCAGCCTGGCTGCCACCGGCCGTCGCGATAGCAGTACCAGATGACGTATGGCTCGCCTGTCAGCTCGCGGGAGTGGACGACCGCCCGAGGATACCGCGCCCGTAGCCGCTCCTGGTAGGCGGACACCGTCTTCGGCCCTTCGTCGATGACCGAACGAGCGTACGCAACGAAATCTGGGTCCGAGCGGGGATTCAACACCAAGGTGGGCTCTTCGGGCACAGGCTTCTCCACGGCGCGTGACCACCACAAGGATGCTGCCTCGAGTCGATCCGCGGCTCCTTCCCGCTTTTTCCCCGGCGCTGCAATCTCGTTGCAGGCGTCGCCTGTTTCGTCTCGCGCGTCAGGCAGCAAGACGGTGGCACATCGCTGTGACTAGGCGAGCACCGCCTCGACGATGGCGTCGACGTGGGCCGGCGTCGGCACGACGATCAAGGCCGTGACCATGCCGAACATCCCGTCCAGCCCCTCGACGTGGGGAAGGATGTGGCAGTGGAACGCCCACACGCCGAGGCGGTCGGCGGTGATGACGGCGTCCCAGCGCTCGCCCGGGCTGACCGCGAACGTGTCGGCCCGATGTGCAGCGCTGCCGAGCGGCATCCCGTCACGTGCGACGAGCTCCATGGCGAACCCGTGGCTGTGCCACGGGTGCATCATGATGCCCTCGTTCATGAACCGGACGAGGACCCGTTCGCCCTGGGCGGCGAGGACCGGGACGACGGCGGGGAAGCCGTGGCCGTTGATCGTGAACCCGCCCAGGGTGTCGTTCGAGATCCAGATGTACTCGCGGTCGTACTGCGCCTGCGGCGTGGGCGGGTCGACGATGAACGCACCGAGCAGCCCGCGCCCGACCTGATCGGTCGCATTGTGGTGCGAGTGGTACATGAGCGAGCCGGGGTTCACCGCCGTGAACTCGTACGCGAACTCCTCGCCAGGCACGATGGGCTTCTGCGTCACGAACGGGACCCCGTCCATGAAGAAATCCTCGAACTCGACGCCGTGGAAGTGGACCCCTGTCGTCTCCTTCAGGTTGTTCCGGAAGATGGCCCGGACGCGGTCACCCTGGTGGACGCGGATCGTGGGGCCGGGCCACTGCGCGTTGTACCCGAGGGCCTTGACCGGAGGCATCAGCTCGTCGATGCGCTGGTCGATCTCATCGATGGTCAGGCGGAAGACCTTGACGTTGCCGTCGAGCTCGGGCTTGACCGGCGAGACGGCGTCGGACAGGACGAGGTTCGGCACCTGGGCGAAGGCCGGCTTCTGCTCCAGTTCCGGGTACCCATCGGCCACCCCGAGGATGTCCGCGAGCTTCGTCACGACCGGCTCGGGGTAGACCGCCGGCAGCGCTCCGACCAGGTTGCCCAGGTACCGACGCACGACCTGGCGGGCGGCCACGTCGTGGTCGGTCCAGCCGGGCGGCACGCCACCCGACGGAGCGGCGGACGGTGCGGCGCTCGCGCTTGGCGCGGCGCTCGGGCCCATCGAGTGGTCGCTGCTGGGCGTGGGCGAAGCTGCACCGGGAGCCGGCGAGGCCCCGCTGGGTCCGAAGGTCCAGCCCGCGCCACCAACGGTCGGTGCGCAGGCGGCGACACCGGCCGCGAGGAGGCCGCCGCCGGCGACGGCGGCGCCACGAAGGAAGCGTCGCCGGCTGACGGACGGGTCGGTCATGAGCGAGGTCGGCAGGGGAGCCTGCGGGTGCGTGTCCATGTCGGGCACCGTACCGGCCAGCCCGGTCTCGTCGGATGTGACCCTCGGCCCGATTCGGGCGGGCCGAACGGCCGTCACCGGCTCATCGCGCCCCACCGAGCCAGGTGAGGAGCACGTCGACATCGGCGCTCCCCAGGATCCCCTGGTACTTGGCGCGGACGATCCCTTCGCCGTCGACGACGAACGTCCACGGCATCGACCCGGCCGTCCACGGGGCTGGGCCGATGCCCCAGGCACGGGCGACCTCGGTGAGGACGGGCTGCTCGAGCGTGCCACGCAGGACCGGCTCGGTGGTGACCACGTCGTACGCGTACGGTTCGTGATGGATGAACGGCACGGCCGTCCATCGATCGAGCAGGCGCTTGGCGAGGACGAGCGCCCGGCCGCACGCGGGCGTCACCTTGAACGTCGCCGAGTCGACGACGAAGACCCACGGCCCGCCACTTGCCAAGGCATCGACCGTGGATCGCTCGGTGAGGCGGGGGTCCGGAAGGGGATCGGTGGTCAGCACGGTGAGGGTGGCCACCTCGGCGTTGGTCCGGGTCGCGATCGTCGGAGCCGCCGCTCCGAGGGGGGCGGTCGCCGCCGGGTCGAGCGCCACGAGATCCCCGGTCCCTTCGCCAGCGGTCGGGCCGACCACCGTGGCCGTCAACCGCCACGGACCCGCCGACGGGATGTCGACGACCGCGACGTACGAGACCTCGGACAGTCCGGGCGGCTGGACGGCGATCGCCGGGACGGATG
>DATBMM010000269.1:0-2798 GCA_036554825.1 Candidatus Limnocylindrales bacterium | reverse complement strand
CAGGTTGTAGAGCAGGTGGAGCTCGGGACGTGGCACGACCTGCTGCAGGATGCTCGTCGGTACCGGCGATCCAAACAGGTTCTGGCCCATCAGGGCCTGCAGCTGCAGCAGCGTGTGCTCGAACAGATGCCAGCCCTGGATTCCGAGGGACGCGGTCCACCAGCCGCGCGCGGCGCCCCGGAACCCGGGCCTCAGCAAGACGAGCCCTCCGAACATCAGGACCGCGTAGGTGAAGTGCATCACCTCGGACTTGACCAGCCAGGGGAACACGTACCCGAGGGCACCCAACGCCTCGGGACGCGGCATCCCCAGGATCCAGATCTGGGCCGCCTGGAAGAGGTGTTCGACCCAGTGGATGACGACGATCGCCAGATAGATCCACAGGGCTCGCTCGTGCCATTCTCCATTGAGCCTCTCGAGGAAGCCCGGCTTCGTCGCCGTGGCCGCAGTCATCTCAGGTCCCTCCTACCGTGATCAGGTCGCTTCCCGGACCATCGGTCCCGGTGCGCCGGTCGCTCCACTCTGGCGGACCGCCGGTCGAAGCCAGGCTCTCGCGGTCCGTCGGGCCACCCACCAGGCGGTGGCTGCGGTCAGGAAGATCGACGTATAGATGAGCTCCGGCATGGGGATCAGCGAGGTCGGTGGCGGGGGGACGACGACCGGGTCGAGCGTCCACGCCCCGGTCCCGTCAGCGACGGTGACCGTGACCACGTCACCCTCGCCGACGCCCTCGGTCGTCTCCCAGCCGTTGGCGGTCGTCGCCGACGGTCGAACCTCCATCGGCATCGAGTCGACCATGACGCGCACGTCCGCCCGGGCGGCGATCGTCGGATCGCTATCGAACATCACGATCAGATGCGGCGTCATCGCGTCGCCGGCATCGGGGTAGACCTGCCAGAGCGAGACGACGAACGGCCCGGCACCGAGGCCACGAGCGAGCGGTCGGGCGTCGTGGTCACCGTGGGCCGAGACGGGTGCCGCCAGCGTGGCCAACCCACAGGCCGCGGCAAACGCCGCAAGCCATCGTCTCCGCTTCATCGCCGCCACGGTATGCGGGCCGTGACCTGATGGCAACAGGTGCGTCACCCAGCGCGTCGGCTATGCGCCGCCCAGGTGGCCCGGACCCCACCGCTGTAATGGTGTCCGCAAGGTCCGGGGTGGATACTGCTCCTGCAGAGCAAGCCCTCGGGGTGGGGAATCATCCAGGGGGGAGTTCATTCGGAGAGATCCGTGGGCTTGCTCTCTTTTCATGTCCGGTGCCGTGCCGTCAGTCGTCGATCCAGACGCGGTCCTGGTTATCAGGGTCGTCGATCGGCGACGAGATGAAGAGGACCCGGGGCGCATCCTCGAACTGGCCGCCGTGTGGCGTGTTGGCCGGGATCACCCAGACATCGCCCCGCTTCACCGGGCGCGTGACCCCGCCGACCGTCACGGAGCCGGTCCCAGCCAGCACGTAGCCGATCTCATCGTGAGTCTCGTGGACGTGCGTCCGGAACGGGCCGGCGTGGCCCTGGAACACGAAGACGCTCGACTGTGACCCATGACCGAGGTACGTCCGCTTGAACGGCTCGGCGTCGGTCAGCTTGTCGGCCTCGACCGCGGCTTCGACATCGACGACATCGATCTTGGTCAGGTGCGACAGGTCGGCCCCCTGGGCTCGTTCGGTCATGCTCGATCCTCCATCTGCCGGCCGCGGCGCGCGACCGTCGCTTCGAACAGGAAGTGGTACACCTCGGTGTGGCGCTTGGCGTCGAGCACGTCGTCGCCCCAGATGTAGGCGCCGTGGTCGCGGACGATGACCGCCCGGGTCGCGGCGAAACGAGGGTCGGCGAAGACGGCCTCGAGCTGGCTGACGAGCTCCGGCTCGCGGGGCGTGTTCCGGATGACCGGCACGAGGTGGACGTCGGTGTTCGTGACCCCAGGGATCCCCTTGAGCATCTCGAGGTCGCGCACCACGAGGTGGTCGTCACCGCCGGCGGCAGCCAGGTCGCCGGCAAGCACGGCCGACAACGCGTGGGAATGGACCACGCTCCAGGCCCCCGTCGCGCGGTGGGCCAGACAGAAGATCGCGTTGCACTCGCTCGGCCGCAGGTCGGTCCGGTCGGGCGTGCGGACGACCCGTCCATCGGCCGGATCGACCGTGAAGAACTCGTCGGTGCGGACGCGCTCCTTGTGGACGCCGCTCGGCGCCAGGAGGAGGCCGCCGTCGCCGGACGGGCCGCAGATGCCGCCGCCGGTCCCCGACACCCAGCCGCGCCCATGGAACTCGCGGAGGAGTTCGACGAGGAGCTCGCGCGTGGCCCGCTCGCCGGACGTCGGTGCGTGGAGCGCCATCGGGCGAGTGTAGACAGCGCCGAGGCTCGCGTCGCGGACCCACGGCCGGACGCGGGACAGGTGCGCGGTCAGCGCATCAGCCAGCGCAACCGCGAGTACATCGCCGGCGCCAGCGCGGCGGCATAGGTGTCGGTCAGGTGGTGCGAGTCGCGATAGCGCAGGATCCGGCCCGAGGTGACGGGCCAGCAGCGGGTGGGCTGGCAGAGCCGGTCCGTCAGATCCGTGGCGCGGACCCAGGACGCGCTCGCATCGACCGCCGTCTCCGCCTGCCAGTGCGACGTCGACAGCGCCGCCGACCGAGCGCGGGAGCATGGCTCGGTCCGTCCCGCGTTGGCGTCGAGACAGCCGGGGACCGATGAGCCGATGGTCGGCGTGTCGCGCAGGATCACGACCCGGCGGGCCTGGCCGGCCAGGCGAGCCACGGTCCGCCGATAGCCGGCCTCCCATTCGGCGCGCTTCGCGGC
>DATBMM010000268.1:0-3560 GCA_036554825.1 Candidatus Limnocylindrales bacterium | reverse complement strand
TACCGGCTGCTGAACTACCTGCGCGGTCGATCGACCCAGACCGTCGACGCCATCAGCCCTGGGAGCGCGCGCATCGAGGTCGAGGGCGGCGTGCTGGCCAGCCGCTGCGAGGAGGACCACGAAGAGGTCCTCGAGTGCTGGGTGTTCTACCGCCGCGCCGGGAAGCCGAACTAGCCGCCCCGTTCGCCTCGCTTCTCGGCCCGCTCGGTGGCCTCCCGATAGCGCTCGTGCGCCTCGGCTTCACCGATCTCCGCCTGCGCGACATCGGTCTCCGCATCGGCGACATCGGTCCGGGTCGACTGGACCATGACCCTTGCCGCCCGGGCGGTCTTCGTCGCCGACGCCTCCGCGAGACGAGCGGACTCCAGGGCCGCCCTGGCCGCATCGGACGTGGCGATCGCCGCCTCGGCCGCCTCTTCGGCAGCGGCTGCGGCCGCCTCGGCCGCCAGCCGACCCCGACGGGCCACCGCGACGGTCCGCTCGGCTTCGCGCCATTCCTGGAGTGCCTCTGCTGTCGTGGCTCCCTTGGGGTCCTTGGTCGGCATGCGCCCTCCCGGTCATGCGTGTCTCGCGGCAGGATGCCCTGCCGGGGGCGCGTATCGCAACTCGGTCGGGCATGATGGCCACATGGCTGACGCGCGCTCGAACGCGGTCATCACCCTCGGCGAATGCATGGCGGCGTTCGTTGCCACCAGACCCGGACCGCTCGCCGAGGCGACGCGCTTCGAGCGGCATCTCGCCGGCGCCGAAGCCAACGTCGCGGTCGGCCTGGCCCGGCTCGGGCACTCCGTCGCCTTCGTCGGCCGGGTCGGCGATGACGGGTTCGGGACGGCCATCGTGCGCACGCTCCGCGGCGAGGGCGTGGATGTCGCCCAGCTGACCATCGACCAAGGGGCGCGGACGGGCGTCCTCTTCCGGGAACTGCGCGCGCTCGGGGCGATCGACGTCGTGTACCACCGCGGCGGGTCGGCTGGGTCGCGCGTCGGCCCCGACGACATCCGACGTGCGGCCGACGACGGCCTCTTCGACGGCGCTCGGTGGCTGCACCTCACCGGCATCACCCCCGCCCTATCGACGAGCGCGCGAGAGGCGGCCATCCTGGCCCGCGACCTCGCCCGCGGGGGCGCGCTGACGGTCAGCTTCGACGTCAACCTGCGGCGTCGACTGTGGTCGGACGAGAAAGCCGCCCCGGTCCTCCTCGACCTTCTGGCAGGGGTCGATGTCCTGCTGGGCAGCCCCGACGAGCTCGCGCTGCTCGCCGGGGCGACACCCGACACAGCGCCGGAGGACCTGGTGGCCGCCGGCGTCCGTCTCGGCCCGTCGACGGTCGTGGCCAAGCTTGGTGACGGTGGCGCCCTCGGTCTCGAGGCCGGGGGACTGCCCGTGCTCGAGCCCGCCATCCGGATCGGGACCGTGATCGATCACGTCGGTGCCGGTGATGCGTTCTGTGCCGGGTTCATCGCCGGGCGGCTCGACGGCGTCGACTTCGCGTCGGCACTCCGGATGGGCAACGCGTGCGGAGCCCTCGCCATCGCGGCGAGCGGCGATCAGGCCGGCTTGCCCGATCGGGCCGAGCTCGCGCGACTGCTCGCTGGAGGCCCCGACACGCTCCGCTGACGCCCACCGTCCCAGGCACCGATCGCGTCGCGGACCGCCCGGGCCGTCTGGTCCGCGACGAGCGTGCCCGCAAGGCGGTCGAGACCGATGAGCGCCGCCCCCGCGACCGGCGGGGCGGCCAGGCCGACCAATCGCGCGCGCCGGGCGATGGCCGCCACGCCCAGCTCGATCCGCCCGTAGAACCTGGGGTCCCGGGCCCGGAACACGCCACCGGCCAAGACCACGTCGGGGTCGCGACGGGTCAGGTGCAGCCGTCGGATCATCGCCCCGGCCATCACCACGACCTCATCGGCAAGTCGGTCGACGATCCCTCGCGCCGCACCGTCACCGGCCGAGGCCGCGGCGAACACGACCGGTGCCAGCTCCCCGATCCGCCGCTCGTCGATGCGGCCGGTGTACATCGCGGCGGTCACCGCGGCAGGCGTCCCCAGGCCGAAATGCGCGGGCACGTCCCGCTCCAGCCGGGTCCGTGGTCCCCGGCCGTCACGAGCCCGGACCGCGGCGGCCAGCCCGGCCCAGCCGACATCGGTGCCGCCGCCCCAGTCACCGGAGATCTGGCCGAGCGCATCGAGCCGGACGCTCCTTCCCGACGGTGCGATGCCTGCCGCGTTGACGCCCTGGCCGCAGATGACGACCACGCCCCAGGATCGATCCGTCCCGGCGCGCAACGCGCCGAACGCGTCGTTGAGGACGACCAGATCGTCACTGAAGCCGCGCTCCGCCAGCGCACTGGAGAGCATCCGGACATCGGCCGCGGTGTCGGCGCCGGCGACGGTATGGACCCCGAGCGACGGCCGCGCGGTCAGTCCGGACGCAGCCATCGCTTCGGCGACCAGAGCCGCCAGCTGTTCCATTCCCGCCGCAAGCCCCACGGCCTGGTGCGAGCTGCTCGAGCCGCGCACCGCCGCCAACAGGCGCCCATCCTCGGCGACGATCGCCACGTCGGTCTTGGAGTTCCCGCCGTCGACGGCGAGGACCGTCCTCACGCCAGCGCGTCCAGCCGGACGAAGTCCGCCCCCTCCGCGCGCAAGCCCGAGATCAAGGCGCCCAGCCCACGGCCGGTCGCGGTCGTCCACGGGTGCAGCAACAGCACGGCCCCGTCACCCCGGGCGACGGCCTCCCGCGTCATGCGCCGCCCCATCGCGGGACCCTTCGTGCTCGGCCGCCAGTCGAACCCCTCGACGTCCCAGTGGACCTCGCGGTAGCCCAGCCGTTCGAGCCCGGCACGCACGCGCAGGTCCCCGCTCCCCGCACCGAACGGGCATCGGAACCACGGCCGCGGGTCGACACCCGTGGCCGCGAGGATGGCCCGTTCCGCGGCGCGGATGTCCGCCGCGAGTCCGGCATCGGTCAGGAGCGGCATCCGGGCATGGTAGAAGGAGTGGTTCCCGATGAGATGGCCGCGCTCGGCGACCGATCGCGCCACCGTCGGGTAGGCCTCTGCCCAGCGACCCTGGAGGAAGAACGTCGACGTGATGCCCTCCGCATCGAGCAGGTCGAGCACCGCCTCGGTGGCGCCGACGCGGTGCGGGCGATCGGGGTGCTCGGCGTCGAACGTCAGGGCGACCCGGAACGTCACAGGAGGATGCCCGCGCCAGTCGGAGTCACTTGTCGACGCCGGTGATGACGATGCCGCGGGTGAAGAAGCGCTGGGTCAACAGGAACGCGACGACCGGGATCACGAGCGTCATCAGGGTGCCGGCCTGGATGAGGCCCGGCTCGCGGTAGTAGATCCCGTTGAACCGCTGCAGACCCAGGGCCACCGTCTGGAGGTCGACCTTGCCCGCCGTGTAGAGCAGCGGGCCGAAGAAGTCGTTCCAGGAGTAGACGAGGTGGAAGACCGCCACCGCGACGACCACCGGCCAGGCCTGCGGGAGGACGACGGAGATCAGCGTTCGGAATGGGCCGGCGCCGTCGATCGCCGCCGCCTCGTCCATCTCGGT
>DATBMM010000264.1:0-9426 GCA_036554825.1 Candidatus Limnocylindrales bacterium | reverse complement strand
GGGGTCCGTGCTGCGCTGGCGGCCGCGGGCTGCCCTCCCGAGGCGTTGACCATCACTGACGGCGAGGCGCTCGTCGGCGGCGGCGAGCAGGCCGCCCTCGACCTCCTCGACCGCGCGCCGGACACGACCGCGATCGTCGCCTACAACGACCTGATGGCGATCGGGGCACTGCGCGCGCTGCGCCGCCGAGGACGGCGCGTGCCGGCCGATGTGAGCGTCGTCGGGTTCGACGACGTGGCGGTCGCCGCCTATGTCGACCCGGCGCTGACGACGATCTCGCAGCGGACCGACGAGATGGGTCGCTGGGCGGTCGCGCGCCTTACGGGTGAGGACGGCACGGGGTCGTCCTGGGTGAAGCTGCCGGTCGATCTCCAGGTCCGCGACTCCACGGGAACGGCACCGCGGGCGGCGTCCTCGTAGCCCTACTGTCGCGGGTCCTCGACGCCGATCCGGTCGGTCAGGCTCGGTGCCGCGATCCGTCGGACGCGTTCGCGGGTTCGTCTGCCCAGGACCGCCGGCCGATCCGGCACCCCGGCCAGTCCCAGGTCCTCCACCGCAAGCGAGCCCGCGGCGGCCGCGAAGCGCAGGGCGCGCCCGAGCGACCCTCTCGACGACCCCGCCACGCTCGGCCTGACCATCACCGCCAGGAGCGCGGCAAGGAAGGTGTCCCCCGCCCCGGTCGGGTCGACTTCATTCTCGGTCGGGGTGGGGAGGTAGCGCAGCACCTCGGTCGGTTCGTCATCGCCGGTCGTGGCCAGCAGTCCGCCGTGCCCGCCCTGCGTGACCAGCAGCCGCGCGCCTGGATGGAGGAACCGCATCAGATCGCCGAGCGACGTGTCGCGGGCGACGTCGAGGTGGCTGAGGCCGACGAGGTCCGCTCGCCGGAGGATCGCCCGGTCGCTCGGCGCGATGCGCTCGACGTCGGCACCGGCGACCAGACGGCGCAGCATGCCCTGCCAGGCGACGCCCACGATGGCGTCGGACGGGATGACGTCCGCCCAGTCGTCGGGTACTTCGTCCGCGACCGGCACCAGCGACCACGAGCGGCTGCCGAGCCAGGCCGACGGCAGGGGCACGGGCCGGACCGCGACACCCGCGGCCATCGACACCTGCCGCCGGCCCTTCGGCGTTTCGATGTTGTGGAAGATCGGTCCCTCGGGGAGCTCGACGGTCAGGATGTCGACCCCGGCGTCACGCATCGCCTCGAGCTCGTGCGCCGTCGACGCCTCGCGATCGACGCCGACGACCGCCGATGTCCGCAGCCCGAGCCTGGCCGTCGTCAGGGCCGCATACGTGACGCCGCCACCGAGCCGCCACCCGCGCGGGTCATCGGCGGCGATGTCGCGAGCGGCCGAGCCGACGTGGACGACTTCGACGCGACGGGACGGCATCGGACCTCCCTGGCAGGTGCCGGTTGGGCCTCTGGGGTCGGCGGGTGCTCGGACGGTGCGGCGTATACTGCCGCACCCGAACCAGCATCGACGAGGCGATCCGCGTGTTCTTCTACGAACTCCACGAAGGCGACGACGAGGTCTACTCCGACGTGCTCGTCGTCAGCGAGTCCGAGTGGGAACCGCAGGAGTTCTTCGAGCTGGTCCAGCGTGTCCGGCATGACGTCCAGGACACGTACGAGCAGGACACGCTGATCGAGGCGATCGCGGCGGTCCTCGAACGCGACTACGGCTTCATCCACGTCAGTGACGACCGTCTTGCTGCCGCGGTCAACGTTTCGACGCAGGAGGCCGACAACTTCCTCGCCGAGCTCGACATGGACGACGACGACGAGGATGACGACGCCGAGGACGAGGGCGAGAGGGAGTTCAAGAGCGACTTTCGGACGATCATGGCCGACTTCGACCCCGACCGCGACCGCCAGAACTGAGACGCCGATGCGGGCCCCGCGCGGCGCGCAGCGCCTGCGCGGCGCTCAGCGGCTGAAGAGGATCTCCAGCACGTCGCCGTCCTTCACCCGATAGGTCTTCCCCTCCGACCGGAGGCGGCCGGCCTTCTTCGCCTCGGCCATCGAGCCGAGGGTGACCAGGTCCTCGTAGGCCACGGTCTCGGCGCGGATGAAGCCCTTCGCGAGGTCCGTGTGGATGGCGCCGGCCGCGTCGACCGCGGTCGAGCCGTCGGCGATCGGCCAGGCTCGGACTTCGTCCGGACCGGCCGTCAGGAACGACACGAGCCCGAGCAGGCGGTACGACAGGGCGATGACCCGGTCGAGGCTCGACTCGGTGATGCCGAGCTCCTCCATGAACGCGGCGGCCTCGTGGGGCTCGAGCTCCCCGAGCTCCATCTCGATCTTGGCCGACAGCGCATCGACCATCGCGTGCTGGTGCGGATAGCCGTCGGAGACCCGCTCGACCAGCGACGGCGCCGTGGCCAGATCGCCCTCGCCGACGTTGAGGAGCACGAGCACCGGCTTCTCCGTCAGGAACCGGAAGCCACGGATCGCCTTGGCCTCGTCGGGATCGAGGCCGATGTCGCGGATCGGCGTCCCGGCCTCGAGGGCCTCGTGGATCCGCCTGAGCACGACCTCTTCGCGCTCGGCGGCCTCTCGCTCAGCCTGCGTCCCGTGCCGGCCACTGGTCTTGAGCCGCTCGACGCGTCGCTCGGCCATGGCCAGGTCGGCGAGCGTGAACTCCAGGTCGAGCTGCTCGAGGTCCCGAGCGGGGTCGACAGACCCGGCCGGATGCGGATGCGCCGGGTCGTCGAACGCGCGCACGACATGCAGCAGTGCATCGGATTCGCGCAGTCGGGCGAGGTGGTCGGCGGGCAGCTCCTCGGTCCCGACCCGGCCCTCGGTGGAGGCGGGCGGGGCCGGTAGGTCGACGTACGTGACGTCAGCCTGGACGGTCTTCTTGGGTTTGAAGATCTCGGCGAGCCGGTCCAGCCGCTCGTCGGGCACCTTCACGACGCCGACGTTCAGCGTCACGCCGCCATACCCACCGGTCTCGGCGTGGCCGCGGGTCAGGGTGTTGAAGACGGTGGTCTTGCCACTCCCGGCAAGTCCGACGATCGCGATCTGCACCTGTGCCCTAGTTGCCCAGCTCCCGAAGGTTGGCGTCCGTCCGGTCGAGGAGCTCGGTCACCTGTTCCGGAGTCCGCATGTACGGATCCATCGCCATCATCGGGTTCGGCACGGCCCCGCCCGCGGACGTTTCGACCGTGACCGCCAGGTGCTGGTAGAACGTCCGGAACCTCCGCAGGAACGTCATCTCGTCCTCGGTGGATCCGGCGAGTTCGCGTGCGATGTCGATCAGCTTGGAACGGTAGTCGTCCATCCCGAACACCTCTCTCAGCCTCCTCAATAGCCTGCCGCAGGGTCGACGACGTTCAGCAGCGGCTCGCCCGTCGCGAAGCGGCGCAGGTTGTCGCAGAACAGCTCGACGCTGCGGTCGAGCACACGCCCGCTCGACCATGCCGTATGCGGCGTCACGATGACGTTCGGCAGGTCGTAGAACGACGACATCGCGGGCAGCGGCTCGTCCCGGAACGTGTCCAGCACGGCCCCGCCCAGTGGACCATCGCGCAGCGCCCGCAACAGCGCGCGCTCGTCGATGAGCCGGCCGCGCGCGACGTTGATCAGCCACGCCCCGGGTTTGACCATGGCCAGCGTCTCAGCGTTGATCATGTCCTCGGTCTCGGGCGTCAGCGGTGCCGCCAGCACGATGAAGTCCGACTCGCCGAGGAGTTCGGGGAGCGTCTCGGGCCCGCCGACGCGGTCGAGCATCGCTTCGCCGAACGAGAGGTCGTCGCCGCCACCCCCCGGCCCCGAGGAGGCCTCGGGCCGTCGCCGGACTGCCACGACGCGGCAGCCGAAGGCGGTCGCCAGCGCTCCGACCGCACGGCCGATCGACCCGAGGCCGACGATGCCGATCGTGACGTCGCGGAGCTCAGAGCCCTCCAGCGGTTGCCAGGTCCGCTCGCGCTGGAGCTCGAGGAGCTGCGGGAGCCGTCGGCTCACCGCCAGGATCATCATCAGCACGTACTCGGCGATGGGCCGGCTGAACACGCCCCGGGCGTTGGTCACGATCAGGCCCCGATCGCGCGACGCCGGTGTCAGCGCCCGCTCCACGCCCGACGTGGCCGAGTGGACCCAAGCCAAGCGCGGTGCGCGGGCCAGGAGGCGATCGAAGGCGTCGGAGCTGAGCCAGCCGCGGAGCATCACCTCCACATCGTCGAGGGGTCCGTCGGCAAGCCCCTCCACCGAGACGGTCACGAGGCGCGCCCCGGGCGCGGCTGCCCGGATCAGCTCGAGGTCCCGCGACCGGTAGCGGGCCGACAGGATGGGGCTGAGCGCGATGGCGGTCGGCGCGCCGCCGGGGCCGCTGCCCGGGCCGGCCGTGGTCACGTGGCGGACGCCGCGGGAGCGCCGTCCAGGACCCGCGCGATCCACCGCTCGGGCGCCTCGATCTCCCCGTCCAGCGGAAGAGCCTCCGGCCCGGCCCACAGCCTCGCGAGGGCATCCGGTCCGCGCGCCGACGCGACCGCCCGGACGAAGGTCTCGCCCCGCTTGTACTGCTCGAGCTTGAGGTCCATCCCGGTCAGCCGGAGCATCGCCCGCTCGAACGGGGTGCGCTTCGCGCGTCGCTCGTCGAACTTCGCCCGGATCCGCTCCACGTCCGGGACGAGCTGGTGGCCCACCTCGTCCATGACGTAGTCGCTGAACCCCTCGAGCAGGCTCATCACGGCCTGCGTCTCGCGGAAGAGCGCCTTCTGCTCATCGCCCATCAGCCGTTCCATCCAGTGCTCGCCGCTGCCCTCGCCGCGCAGCGCGCGACCCAGCCCGCGGATCGCCTCACGACCCATGCCGCGGACGTCACGGCCGAACAGGTGCAGCTGGCGCTCGAGACGCGCCGCGAGATAGGGCCGGAGCCATGGATGCGCCTCGAACTCGAAGGCGTGGGTCGTCTCGTGGAGGGCGATCCACGTCCGGAACGATCCGAGCGGCACGCCAAGGGCCTTGGCCGTCTGGCGGATGTTCTCCTCCACGAACAGCAGCCGCCCGGGCGCGGCCTCGGCGGAGAGCAAGGCGAGGTCGTACTGACCGAGCACGCGCTGGCCCATGAATCCCAGAAGCACGCCGAGCTGGCGGGTCGTGAGCCAGCGGTTGGCGAGGGCCATCGCCGACACCGTCAGCCCGCCACCCGCAGGGACGACCTGGTCGAGCAGGTCGTGCTCCAGCTTGCCGATGAGCGAGGCGAACGACGCGGTGTTGGCGCGGACCCAGCCGGCGCGGTCGACGACCCCCGACCGCTCGACGACACCCGGCAACGGGGTCTCGAGCGCGGCCGACAGCGCGGGGACGATGCGGGCCATCGCCTCCGCGTAGGCCGCTTCGCTCGCCTGCAGCTCCTCGACAGTGAGCGCGCCGGGTGCGTGTTCCAGCTTCGAGATCGCCATCCGCTCGACCGTCGCCCAGTCGACCAGGCCCTGGCGGGCTCGCCGCTCCATCTGCCGGCCGACCAGCGTGGCCGCAGCCCCGAGTGCCGAGCCGATCAGGATCCCGGCCTGCCACGCGCGATCGTCGCTCCAGGACGGGGTCCGGCGCTTCGTCATCGAGCGAGCGCTCCGAGCTCGACCGCCTCGGCGGCGACGAAGTCAGGCCCGAACAGCCGGCCGGCGACAGCGTCGAAGCGGGCCGGATCGCCGGTCGTGAGCTGGACGTGAGCGGCCGAGGAACCGTCGGGCGCCTCGAGGCCGTTGACGCTCAGCAACTCGACCAGCGCCGAGGCGGTCGCCGTCGCCGAATCCACGATCGCGACCCTATCGCCGACCAGCTCGGCGATGACCGGCCGGAGGAGCGGGTAGTGCGTGCAGCCGAGCAGCAACGTGTCGATCGAGGCGCCCGGCGGCCGCGGGAAGATCGACTCGCCGTCCCCGTCCCGCTCGCCGACCAGCGGCGCCAGCGATTCGGCCACCGTCGTCTCGGCGGGAGCGCCGCTGAGCGTGCCCGCTTCGACCATCGGCACCAGGGCGGGTGTGGCGTGCTCGTACACCTCGACCGCCGGGTTCTCGTCCTTGATCGCGTTGAAGTAGGCATGCGAGCGGATCGTGGCCGGCGTGGCGATGACCCCGACCCGACGGTTGCGGGTCGCCAGCGCCGCCGCCGCGGCACCGGGCCGGACGACTCCGAGCACGGGCAGGTCGTAGCGCCGGCGGAACGATGCCAGCCCGACCGCGGTCGAGGTGTTGCAGGCGACGACCAGGGCCTTCACGTCGCGCTCGACCAGGGCGTCCAGGGACTGCGTGGAGAACGCGAGCACCTCGTCGTCGGTGCGCGTGCCGTACGGCGCCCGATCGTTGTCGCCGAGGTACACGGTCGATTCGAGCGGCGAGCGTCGGATGATCTCGCGCAGGACCGTGAGCCCGCCCACACCCGAGTCGAAGACCCCGATGGCGCGTGCGTCGGTCACGAGGCCCCTAGCGGCGGCCAGCGCCGACCGCGACGCGGCCGGCACCCAGCACTTCCGACGCGACCCGGACCACGTCCTGGCTGATCGGGGCGGCGGGGTCGGCCAGGATGAACGGCACGCCCTCGTTGTTGGAACGCACGACGAGCTGCCCGTCCGAGATGACGCGGTGCTCGGGCACCCGACCGAGGGCCTTCTGGAGGTCGTCGGCTTCGATGCCACCGTGGCTGTCGGCGCGGTTCACGAGGTAGCGGACCTTGCTCGGCGGGTAGCCGATCGAGCGGAACGTGTCGGCCATCGCGATGGTGTTATGGATGGTGGTCGAGTCGTACGTGACGATCTCGACGATCGTGTCGCTCGCGTCGAGGAAGCCCAGGTTGATGTCGTTGATGACGCTCGACATGTCGATGACGATCGCGGCGTACACGCGACGGAGCAGCGAGAGCACCTTCTCGATGTCGCGAGGCGTGATCATCTCGGCCATCTCGATGCGTGGCGGGGCCAGCAGGATGTCGATGCCCGAGGGATCGCGCCACAGCACGTCGCTGAGGTCGGTCTCGGAGATGCGGTCGGTCGGCAGGTCCAGGATCGACGGAGCGTCGATCGGCACCTTGAGGAGGGCGCGGAGGTCGCCGAACTGCACGCTGCCGTCGATCAGCACGGTGCGCTGTTCCAGCTGGGCCATGGCCACGGCGAGGTTGAAGGCGATCGTCGTCTTGCCGACGCCACCCTTGGGCGCGAAGACCGAGATGACCCGCGTCTGACCCACCGCCGAGGTCTCGGCGAACTGCTTGCGCACGCCGGAGATCTTGTTCATGAGCTCGAAGCCCGAGAACGGCATCGACAGCACCGCATGGACGCCCTTGTCGGGATCGACCTCGACCGGGTTCTGGGGCACGGTCAGGACGATGACCGGGACCTTGAGGCCGGCCTCGTGGATCTGCTCGACGAGCTTCGGGCCCTTGATCCGTCCCTGCAGCAGCGCGTCGACCATCACGACGTCTGGTCGCAGCTGGCCGATCTGGTCGACCGCCCGCCCGCCATCGGAGAGGACGTCCAGCAGCTTCACCGCCTGCTGGGCGTTCAGCAGGCCGCGGATGTACTGGGCGACCTGAGGAACGTCCTCGATGATCAGGAGGCGGGTCTGGTCGCTGCTCGAACCGCTCGACATGGAATTCGACGATACCACGGGGCCACCGGCGGGACCGGGGCCCTGGTTCGCTTCTCCTAGGCCCGCTCGGCGATGACGATCGCCCGTTCAGCACCCGGCCCGAGCGGGGTCAGGTCGTAGCTGCCGGCCACCATCTCGACGCGCAGGCCGGCGTCCTGCGCGAAGGCGCTGAGCTCGTCGGCCGACACGATCCGCAGCCGATCCTGCCGGATCCAGCGCCGCGTGGCGCCGTCGCGACCGATCTGGTCGAATATCGCCGTCAGCGTGATCGTGCCGGTGGCGGCGTCGTGCACGGCCGAGCCGGACTTCGTGACCGTCTCGCCCGACGCGGGATCGGTGCGGATCCACTCGAGGATGAGTCGCCCGTCATAGCGCCCCAGGTCGTCGGCATCGGGCAGCCACGCGTCGACCACGGCCAGCCCTCCGGGTCGCAGGTGCGCAGCCAGCGTCCGCACCGCGCCACGCTGGGCGTCGCGCGAGTCCATGAGCATGATCGAGTTCAGGGCGATGAACGCCAGGGCGTGCCGCGGAGCCTCGGCCGGCCGCAGGTCGAGCAGATCGCCCTGGGCCAGGTGGAGGCGACCCTCGGGGATGCCCGAGACGATCGCCCGTTCCTTTGCCCGGGCGAGCATGTGCGGGTCGATGTCGACCGCGGTCACCTCGTGCCCGGCGGCGGCCAGCGGGACGGCGAGCCGGCCACTCCCCGCGGCCAGCTCGAGGATCGGCCCCTCCGCGCGATCGGCGAGGGCGAGGTAGAGATCGAGGTCACCCGGATCGTCGCGCAGGTCGAGGTCGTACAGCCGCGCGAGGTCGACCGCGTGCGCATCGGCGGGATCGGCGGCGGCGCTCAAGCGGCCGGCGGCTCCCAGCGGACCGGCCTGCCGGCGGCCTTCCGGACGGCGAGGGCGCTGATCGCCTCCAGGGCCGCGCGGTTGGCGGCCATCGCGGTCGCCTCGGCGTGGTCGTACGGCGGGGAGACCTCGACGACGTCCATGCCCGCCAGCTCGACCGCACCGACGACCTGGCGAACGGCCCGGAGCACCTCGCGGGTGAGCATCCCGCCAGGTTCGGGGGTCCCGGTCCCGGGCGCCATGCCCGGGTCGATGACGTCGATGTCGAGGCTCAGGTAGATGGAATCCGGGCCGTCGAGCGCCTCCTCGATGGCCTGCGCGACCACCGCCTCGGCACCGCGCTCCTCGATCTCGCGCATGAAGTGGTAGCGCAGTCCGTTCGACTGCATCCATTCGAACGTCTCGACCGGCGGCCAGTAGCCGCGCAGCCCCACCTGGACGAAGTTCCGACCCGCCACGGCGCCGGACTCGATGAGTCGACGCATCGGGGTGCCGTGCCCGGCCAGGACGCCCCAGTCGTCGTTCGCGGTGTCGGCGTGCGCGTCGAAATGGACGATGCCAACGCTGCGCGGCCGGCGGACCTCCGCGACGGCCGTCGCCGACGGCCACGTGATCGAGTGGTCGCCACCGAAGACGATCGGGATGGCCCCGCTTCCCGCGACCTCGAGGACCTTGCGATAGATCAGCGCATGGGCGCGCTCGATCCAGGCCGGCACGATGTTGGCGTCGCCGGCATCGACGACGTCGAGGATCTCGAACGGCTCGACGTCGAGCTGCAGCGAGTTGATCGACCCTGACGTGTACTGCGCCTGGCGGATCGCCCGCGGCCCGAACCGGGCACCCGAGCGGTGGCTGACGGCATCGTCGAACGGCGCGCCGATGATCGCAACGTCCGGCTTCCTGGCTCGCAGCGCCGCCGCGTCGGTGATCCACGGCAGCTTCATGAAGCTCACGCCACCGACGTACGTCGGCAGGTCGAAATCGGGGA
>DATBMM010000259.1:0-1624 GCA_036554825.1 Candidatus Limnocylindrales bacterium | reverse complement strand
CGGTCACCCGGTCGGCCCAAGGCAGGCGATGGCTCATGACGGCTACGGCCAGTGCGACGATCAGCAGCCCGACGAACGCCGCGCCCAGGACGACGGCCGTCGACGCGACACCGCCGACGCCGAGCACGACGACCGCCAGCGCCGCGAGGCCTACGACGATGACCGTGTCGACGATCCGCTCGACCACCACCGTCCCGAGCACCGTCGTCCGGCTCACGCCCTCGCCCTCGCCGAGCGCGTGGCTGCGGACCAGCTCGCCGAGCCGCGCCGGCAGGACGTTGTTCGCGAGATAGCCGAGGTAGGTGTAGCCGAGGACACGGCGATACGGGATCCGGGCGATGGGTCGCAAGAGCGCTCGCCAGCGGCCACCCCTGGCCCCGACGTCCAGCGCGACCGAGACGACCATGAGGCCGACGATCGCGACGTTCGCCTGGCGCAACACGTCGATCGCTGCCGGGACGTCGACGGAACGCAGCAGGATCCAGGCGGCAGCGACGCTGATGGCGATGCCGAGGAGGGCCCGGAGCGCCGCCCGGCGGCTCACGACCGGCTCATCCGGCGCATCCGGCTCATCCGGCTCACGAGCGGATCATCCGACCCACGACCGGATCACGGCCGGCTCATGCAGCCCACCACCGGCTCACGGCCGGCGGGCGGTCAACTTCTTCGAGGGTCGCAGCCGGAGGCGGTGCAGCAGGTAGCGGCCGACGACGCGCAGCGTCGAGAGCCCATAGACGACGCTCCGCCGGAACCCGACCGAGCTGGCCTCCTCGAAGTAGCGGGTCGGGACGGCGATCTCGCCGATCCGATCGCGCATGCCGGCCGCCACGACCTGCGCGATGAGCTCCTGGTCGAAGACGAAGTCGTCGCTGTTGGCGTGGTACGGGATGGTCTCGAGCAGGCGCCGGCTGTAGGCACGCAGGCCGGTGTGGTACTCGGACAGGCGCAGGCCGAAGGTGAGGTTCTCGACCCCGGTCAGGAAGCGATTCGCGACGTACTTCCATGTCGGCATCCCGCCGGCCAGCGGGTCACCGAGGAAGCGGCTCCCGAGCATCAGGTCGCGCTCGCCGTCGCGGATCGGTTCGACGAGGGCGGGGATCCGAGTGGCGTCGTACTGGTAATCGGGATGGAGCATCACGACGATGTCGGCGCCAGCCTCGAGGGCCGCGTCATAGCAGGTCTTCTGGTTGCCACCGTAACCCCGGTTCTGGGCGTGGATGATCACCTCGAGCCCGAGGTTGCGGGCGATCTCGACCGTGTCGTCGCCGGACACGTCATCGACGAGGATGATCCGGTCGATCGACTCGTGCGGGATATCCGCGTACGTGCGCTCGAGCGTGAGCGCGGCGTTGTAGGCGGGCATGACGATGATGATCCGCGCGCCGGGTGGGGCCACGCGACGAAGCGTAGCGGGTTCACTCGCTCAGCCGGACGGTCCGACGCGCGTAGCGGCAGGACTCTCACCATCTGATCCCCCGACGGTTGCGTATCCGTGGTGTGCGACCATGGCGTCGCACCACCCCAGGAAGGACGCAGCGCCCCATGTTCGATCGCCTCTTCGGCAACACCGCCGTCGATCCCGCCGTCGCCGAGCGCATCCCGCCCGGCCAGTACCGGACCGAGA
>DATBMM010000218.1:0-2625 GCA_036554825.1 Candidatus Limnocylindrales bacterium | reverse complement strand
CCTCGAGCGCACGGTCGTGTCACCGACCATGATGCCCCTCGCCTCCTAACGCGGGCCTTCGACCCGGTACCCAGCCAGGGAACGGAGGCTTGCAACCCGGGTTCGCGGCCGGGCCTCCGATGCGATGACTCGCTGATAGACTCAGCGCGACGGCCGCCGCAGGCGCGCCTCAATGGAGGAGGGGCATGGATCTCGCGCCCATCATCATCATCGGCATCATCGTCGTGCTGGTCGTGTTCGCGATCGGGATCTACAACTCCCTGGTCCAGAAGCGACTGCGGATCGATGAGGCCTTCGCCCAGATCGAGGTCCAGCTGAAGCGGCGCCACGACCTCATCCCGAACCTCGTGAATGCCGTCAAGGGCTACATGGGCTTCGAGCAGAAGGTCCTGACCGACGTCACGAACGCGCGCGCCGCGGCGGTCGCAGCCGGCAGCCAGGGCCCGGCCCAGCAGGCCGCCGCAGAGAACACGCTGACCGCCACGCTGCGATCGCTGTTCGCGGTCGTCGAGAACTATCCGGACCTCAAGGCGAACCAGAACGTCCTCGAGCTCCAGGAGCAGCTGACCACGACCGAGAACCAGATCTCGTTCTCGCGGCAGCACTACAACGCGAGCGTCCTCGACTACAACACCGCGATCGCAACGTTCCCGAACATGCTGCTGGCCGGTCCGTTCGGGTTCACCAAGCGTGAGTTCTTCGACGCCGAGCCCGAGGCCGCGAACGTCCCGAACGTGGACCTCAGCCTGAGCTGAACCCGGGCGGCAGCTGATCGGCCGCCGCGCGAGGGACCGTGGCCGAGAACACCTTCTACGCGCAGATCTCCGCCAACCGGCGGAACTCGTTCCTCATGGCGGCGTTCGTCGTCGTCCTGTTGGCGCTGCTCGGAGCCGCGATCGGCTACGCGGTCACCGGGTCGACGACGGGTGCCATCGGCGTGACGGGCATCGCCATGCTCCTCGGCGCAGGGAGCGGCGCGCTCACCTATTTCGCCGGCGACGCGCTCGTCCTCGCCGTGAGCCAGGCGCGCGAGGTCGACGAGAGCCAGGCGCCCAAGCTCATGAACGTCGTCCGCGAGCTGTCGATCGCGGCGAACATCCCGATGCCCAAGGTCTACGTCATCGACGACACGGCCCCGAACGCCTTCGCCACGGGCCGCGATCCGAAGCACGCGTCCGTCGCGATCACGACCGGCCTCCTCGAGAAGCTCGACCGCGAGGAGCTGCAGGGCGTCATCGGCCACGAGCTCTCCCACGTGCGAAACTTCGACATCCGGTTCTCGCTCGTCGTGGCGGTCATGGTCGGCGTGATCGCGATCCTCGCCGACTTCTTCCTGCGGTTCACGTTCTGGGGCGGTGGCGGCCGGTCGCGCGATCGGGACGGTGGTGGCGGCGGGGCCCAGGCGATCATCTTCATCGTGGCGATCGTCCTGGCCATCCTGGCGCCACTGATCAGCCGGTTCATCCAGCTCGCCGTCTCGCGGCAGCGGGAGTACCTCGCCGATGCGTCAGCCGTCGAGCTGACGCGGAACCCCTACGGGCTGGAACGGGCGCTGGCCAAGATCTCCGCCGACAAGGAGGTGCTCGAGGTCGCCAACCGGGGGACCCAGCACCTGTACTTCACGAACCCGATCAAGAAGTTCGAGGAGCGCTCGTCGAACCTGATGTCGACCCACCCGGCCATCATCGACCGCATCAACCGGCTCCGGCAGCTCACCGGGGAGGCGCCGCTGGGGACGGCCGACGAGGCGCAACTGGCCGGCCTGGAGTAGCGCGCCGTCGCCCGCCCGTGGAACGCCCCGCGTTCCGAGCGGAGGCTGGGGACGGCCACCACGCGCTCTGGCACCTGAGGCGTTCCCACCAGCGGCTGGACCGCCGTTCCTTCGCTCTTCGGCATCTCGCGCGTTCCGATCAGCGGCTGGATGGGCCCATCTCGTCGATTGCGCCGCCGCTCGGAACACGTGATGTTCCAAGTGCAGATGGGTGCCACTCCGCTGGCCTTGACCGGCCTCAGCATGGCGTCGCCGCGAAGGCCCGTGGTATCCTGCGCTCCGCCGACGGCACCCCCGTGGGGCGACCATCGGGCCGAGGTAGCTCAGTCGGTAGAGCACGCGACTGAAAATCGCGGTGTCGCCAGTTCGATCCTGGCCCTCGGCACCATCTTTCGAGATGGTCGAGCATCGAGCGGAAGTGGCTCAGTTGGTAGAGCATCACCTTGCCAAGGTGAGGGTCGCGGGTTCGAGTCCCGTCTTCCGCTCCAGTATCCTTCCCCAAGGCCCCGCTGCCCCTTCGTCTAGTGGTAGGACAGCGGACTTTGGATCCGTGAACCGAGGTTCGAATCCTCGAGGGGCAGCCAGCACCGCGACATTAACGCGGCGCACCCGTCGGGGCGACGTGGTGAAGTGGTTCAACACGGGGGTCTGCAAAACCCCTATTCACCGGTTCGAATCCGGTCGTCGCCTCCACATTCCCGGGAAGACTGGCGGTTCGACCCGACGATGGACATCCCGAGCGCATCCCCGGCGGAGCAGCGCTACTTCGAGCGAGTGGCGGAGGATTGCGAGCGCCTGCTCGGACCGGAGATCGAGATGCGCACCCTCGAGCTCGATACCGACGGCGACGTCGT
>DATBMM010000214.1:0-7268 GCA_036554825.1 Candidatus Limnocylindrales bacterium | reverse complement strand
GGGATCGTGCCGATGCCGCCGGCGAACGAGGTCCCGCCCACGACCGCCGCAGCGATGACGTAGAGCTCGTAGCTCTGGCCGATGTCGAGGGTCGAGCCATTGAGCCGAGCGGAGACGATCGCAGCGGCAAGGGCGCACAGGATGCCCATCAGGACATACGTCTTCAGGATCGTCCGGCGGGTGTTGATGCCGGCCAGCTCGGCGGCGTCGGGGTTGCCGCCATAGGCGTACACGTATCGCCCGAACCGCCGACGGGTGGCGATCCAGGTCATCACGAGCGTGACCCCGATGAGCAGGACGATCGGGAACGGGAACCCGGTCGGGATCCGCCAGCCGCCCGGGGGCGCCGGGCCCCAACCCTGCTCCAGGGCGACGCGGTCGGCGAGCCCTTGCGGCCAGAAGTTGTTGTTCGCGAACCACGCGACCCCGGCGATCGCGACGCAGCCGACGACGGCGAGGAGGACCTCGGCCCACATCGGTCGGACGGGGAACCCGTACCGACGGCGCTGGCGCCGACCGTTGACCAGCAAGGCGACGACCGCGAGGCCGCCGACGAGGGCAAGCCCCCACGTCACCACCTCGCCGACCGAGCCGCGAGCACCACCGCCGATGAGCAGGAAGGTCGGGTCGAGGCCGTTCACCGCCGCGCCCTGCGACTGGTACCACACGAGGCCACGGATGGTCAGCAGGCCGCCGAGCGTGACGATGAACGACGGCACGCCGATGTACGCGATGATGAAGCCCTGGAGCGCGCCGATCGCCGCCCCGATCCCGATGCCGATCGCCAGGGCGAGCGCCCACAGGAACGGCGTGTCCGGACTGAGCCCGAAGACGTCCGGGAACCAGTGCGTCATCAGGAGCGCATAGCTCATGGCGATGACGCCGACGACCGATCCGACGGACAGGTCGATGTTGCGCGAGACGATGATGAGCACCATCCCGGTCGCGAGGATCGCGATGCCCGCAGCCTGGACGGCCAGCGTGCTGATGTTGTTGGGCTGGATCAGCTTGCCGCCGCTTGCGACGTGGAAGACCCCCAGGATCACGGCCAGGGCGAGCACCATGCCGAACAGCCGGAGGTCGATCTCCGTCTGGGCGACCAGGCCGCGAAGGGACGAGCGGACAGGCGGCTCTACCTGTCCGGGAACCCGCGCTGCGTCAGCGACGTTCGCCACTGGCTCCTCCTCGTCCGGGCGATGGTAGCGCTGCGCCCCCGGCGGTCCCGGGGGCGCAGCAGTGGACGCCAGATCAGCGGTCGGAGACCGCGACTACTGGCAGGCCGGGGGTGCCGACGCCGCGTCGACGCCGGCGCACAGCTCTTCCTTGGTGATCTGCCCGCCGTCGATCGCCTCCTGGAGGTTCTCGGCGGTGAGCGGAGTCGGCTGGAGGATGAACGAGCTGACCGTGTTGCCGCCCGGCGTCTCGAACGGCGTGGCGGTCAGGCCGCTCGCCGGTGCGACCTCCGGATTGACCAGGCCCTCTCCGAGGGTCAGGCTGGCCATCTCGCCGCCAGCGCAGAGCGCCAGGGCGGCGGCGCCTGCCGCCTTGCCGAGCTCGTTGGCCTGCTTCCAGACGTCGACGTACTGGAGGCCCTTCGCGACGTTGTTCAGGTTGGCCTTGTCGCCATCCTGACCGCTGACGGGCGGGTACGGGTCGTAGTTCTTGCCGGTGAGCGCAGCAGCGACGCCGAGCGCCGTGCTGTCGTTCTCCGCGAGGACGGCGTCGATCGTGTTGCCGTCGGCGACGGCCTTGTCGATGATCGCCTCCATGTTGGCCTGGGCCGTCTCGGTCGCCCACGCGTCCGTGTACGTGCCGTAGTCCTTCGGCCACGACCCGCTGCCCCCCTCGGGGCCGTTCAGGATCTTGATGTCACCCGAGTCCACCTTGGCCTTGAGGCCGGCCTCGTCCCAGCCCTGCGGCAGGAACGTCGACGCGTTCGGGTCGCCCGGGTCGCCCTTGATCAGGACGTAGTTACCGGTCGGGACCTTTTCCAGGATGGCCTCGGCCTCGAGCCGGCCGACGCCGATGTTGTCGAACGTGATGTACAGGATGTCGGGGTCTTCGATGAGGCGGTCATAGGCGATGACCGGGACGTTCGCGTCCTTCGCGGCCTGGACGGCCGGCCCGATGACCGTCGTGTCCTGGGCCAGGATGATCAGGACGTTCGCGCCCTGGCTGAGCATCGTCGTGACGTCGGTGAGCTGCTGCTCGGTACTCAGGTTGGCGTCGGCACTGATGTAGCTCCCGCCACCGCCCTCGACCGTCTCCTTGATCCCTGGCTCGTCGAGAGCCGCCCAGCGCGGCTGCTGGAAGTTGTTCCAGGACACACCGACCGTGCACTCGGCCGCGGCGCTCTCCGATGGCGATGCGGCCGGCTCGCTCGCGGCCGTGGTCGGCGCGGTCGTCGGCGCCGTCGTAGCGCCACCTCCGCCGCATGCGGCGAGCAACAGGACCCCGCTCAACGAGAGCGCGGCCATCCGTCGAATGGACATCGTTGACTCTCCTCCTCTGCGTACTCCCGCACGAGCGACCGATGTCGCCCGCAAGGCTACCACCCGTGATGCCCCGCGCTGTCCCCGGTTCCTCCTTTCCGTGGTCCTCTCAGGCGCTAGCCAGCGCGGCCATGGTCCGGCGGGGACGCAGCCATGCCGCGGGGTCGGCGAGCAATGGTCCGAACGCGAGCTCCGCGGCACCGAGCAGCGGAGCATCGTCTCCGAGGGATGTGGGCACGACCCGGACGAGCCGTCGCGACGCGCGGATGACGCGCCGGTCGAGCTCCGCCTCGAGGGTGGATCGGACGAACGGGTAGCTGGCCGTCAGCCGTCCACCGAGCAGGACGAGGCTCGGGTTGAGCACGTTGAGGATGCCGGCCAGGCCGATGCCGAGCCAGCGGCCGTTCGCGGCGAACGCGTCGAGCGCCGTCGGGTCGCCCGCCTCGGCCTCGGCCAGGATCGCCTCGAACGCCTCGCGACCGCCCTCGGTCGACCGGCCGGCCCGCCGCAGCAGGGCGCTGGTGCCGACCTCGGTCTCCCAGCAGCCGATCGACCCGCAGCGGCACGGCAGCCCATCCGGGTTCACCGGGATGTGGCCGACCTCGCCGCCGTAGCCGGCTGCCCCCATCAGCGGCCGCCCATCGAGGATCAGCCCGCCGCCGACGCCGATCGACCCCCAGATCAGCACCACGTCGTCGATGTCACGGGCGGCGCCCCGGCGGTGCTCGGCGAGGACCGCCAGATCGGCCTCGTTGGCGAAGGCGACCGGCACGTCCATCCGCAGGGTGTCGCGGAGGACGTCACCGAGCGGTTCGTCGCGCCAGCCCAGGTTCGGGGCGACCGACACCATGCCGTCGCTCCTCCGGACGACGCCGACGACGGCGACGCCGACGCCGATCACGCTGTCCTCCGATGGCAGCCGCTCGCGCAGGCCCGAGCCGAGGTCGGCGAGGGCGGCCGCGATGTCGGCGACGCTGGACCTGCGGCGTGGGAGGTCGATGCGGACGAGGTCGAACACCTCGCCGCCGAGCCCGACGGTGGCAGCCGCCAGCGAATCGACCGCGATCTCGAGCGCCAGCACGACGGCACCCCCGGGATCGGCCCGCACGACCGGCGATGGACGGCCGGGCGTACCGTCGAGCGCGGCCGGACCCTCGAACACCAGCCGGCCGGCGACCAGCTCGCCGATGAGTCCGCGGATGGCGCTGCGGGTGAGCCCGGTGCGAGCCACCAGGTCGGATCGCGACAGCGGCCCGCTCGCGTGGAGCTCCCGGAGGATGGCGCTCAGGTTCGCTCGCCGGACGGTCTCGCTGCGGTGTCCGAGGTCGTCACGACCGATGAACACGGTTTTGTGTTCCTCTTTCTCAAATGTGCTGTGCGAGACTCGTACAAGGACGCGGCCATGTCAATACAGGTCTCGCGAGGAGGGGCGATGTCGGACACGCTTCGGTGGGGGATCCTGTCCACGGCGGACATCGGGGTGCGCAAGGTGATCCCGGGGATCCGCCAGGCGGCACGCTGCGAGATCGCCGCGATCGCGTCCCGGGACGGGGAGCGGGCACGCGCCGTCTCCGATCGGCTCGGCATCCCGACGGCCCACGGTTCTTACGAGGCGCTGCTCGCCGACCGCGACGTGGACGCGGTCTACATCCCGCTGCCCAACCACCTCCACGCGGAGTGGACGATCGCCGCGCTCCGGGCCGGCAAGCACGTGCTCTGCGAGAAGCCCCTGGCGATGACAGCCGAGGACGCGCAGCGCATGGTCGACGTCGCGCGGGAGACGGGCCTCCACCTGATGGAGGCGTTCATGTACCGCCACCACCCGACCTGGGTCGCCGCCATGGACCTCGTCGCTGCCGGGCGGATCGGGACGCTGACGGCGGTCCAGAGCTGGTTCTCGTACTTCAATGACGACCCCGCCAACATCCGGAACGTGCTCGACTACGGCGGAGGCGCGCTGTTCGACATCGGGTGCTACTCGGTGAACCTCTCACGGATGGTGTTCGGCGGCGAACCCGTCCGCGTCCAGGGCTCCCTCCGACGTGACCCGTCGACCGGCGTGGACGTCCTGACCAGCGGCATCCTCGACTTCGATGGCGGCATCGCGACGTTCACCTGCTCGACCCGGAGCGAGTCGGACCAGCGGGTCGACATCTACGGCACGACCGGCCGGATCTCGATCCAGATCCCGTTCAACATCCCGCCCGACCGGCCGACCCGCGTGTTCCTGACGGCAGGGGGCGATCCACCGGTCGCGCCGGCGACCGAGGTGTTCGAGTACGCCACGGCCGATCCCTACGCGGTCGAATTCGAGCGGTTCGCGGCGGCCGTCCTCGACGGCGGCCCAACGCCCGTCCCGGCCGAGGACGCCGTCGCGAACCTCCGGGTCATCGAGCGGATCTTCGCGGCGGCGGAGCTCGAGCCTGGCGCCGCGACGCTCACGCAGGCCTAGACGCCGGACCGCTGCGATGCCCGATACCATGCCCGGGCTGCGCTGCGCCCCGTCCGTCGCAGGGGATCGCCGAGACATGTCAGTCGCTCGTCAGTCATGACCGCTCGCACGATCGCCGTCGGCGGGACGAGCTACCCGCTCGTCCTGCCCACCATCCGCGATCCGCGCCTGCACGTCGCGGCGGTCATCATCACCATCCACGTCCTGGGCCAGGTCGGGCTGCACTTCGCGGTCAGCATCCCGCAGATCCTCGCCGCCATCCTGGCCAGCGCCATCCTCGAGGTCGTCCTGACGTTCCGCCAGAGCCGGGCCTTCGTGTGGCCGGCCAGCGCCATGCTCACCGGCAGCGGCGTGGCGCTGATCCTGCGGGTGATCGGGACGCCCCCGGACCAGCCGTGGACCGTCGATGGGTGGCATGTGTTCGCGGGCGTGGCCGCGTTCTCGCTCCTCACCAAATACGTGATCCGATACCGCGGGAATCACGTCTTCAACCCCTCGAACATCGGGCTGGTCGTCGCGTTCGTCGTCCTCGGGAGCACCCGGGTCGAGCCGCTCGATTTCTGGTGGAGCTCGCCGAGCATCTGGCTGGTGGCCGCGTACGCGGTGATCGTGGGCGGCGGGCTGCTGATCACCCGGCGCCTCCGACTGCTCGGTCTGGCGGCCGCCTTCTGGTTCACGCTGCTCGTGACCCTGGGCGTCCTGGCGGCATCCGGCCACTGCATGACCGCGAACTGGGCGTTCGCCCCGGTGTGCGGGGTCGACTACTGGCGGGTCATCGTCACCTCGCCCGAGGTGATGGTCTTCCTGTTCTTCATGATCACCGACCCCAAGACCGTGCCGACGGGGCAGGTCGGCCGGGTGATCTTCGGCGTCCTTGTGGCGATCGTCAGTACGCTGTTGATGGCCCCACAGACCGACGAATTCGGCACCAAGGTCGCGCTGCTGGCCGGTCTGGTCGTCGTTTGCGCGGCTCGACCGCTGCTCGACCGACTGGTCCCGGAACCCGGCGCGCCCACCGACCGCGTCCGCCCGTTCGCGACACGGCTCGCGCTCGGGGACGGGCCGCGCGGGACGCCACGTGCCGTGGCGCGCCCGGCGGTGACGGCGGTCGCCGTGCTCATGGTCGGCGCCGCTATCGTCGCGGCGGGCACGCTGGCGCGCGGACCGGCCCCGCCCGACAGCGCCGCGGTGCTCGATCGCATCCCCCACCAGGTCGACCCCTCGACCTTCCCGGCCATCACGGTCGGTGCCGACGTCACGGATTGGAATCACGAGATCGAGGGTCAGGGCGCACGCGACATCGTGGTGACCCTCGCCGAGAACCTCGAGCTCGAGAACCAGGCGCTGCTTCGGGCGGACGGCTCGATCCTGCGGGTGGTCGACCATGGTGACCGGCTGGCCGAGATGGAAGCGCTCCTGCGGGGAGCCCCATCCAGTGGACCCGTCGTCATCGAGCGGTACCGGTTCGACTCGATCCACATGTCGCTGCGCGAACCGTTCGGCGTGCAGTCCGGTCTGAGCCTGGCCCTCGATGCCCGCGGGACGCTGACGGCGGAGACCTACGACTCCGCCGGGGCGCTCCTCGAGCGCCAAGAGTCGCCGTTCGCCACGACATTCCTGATGCGCCGCGCCCTCGGCGATCGCTGGATGACCGTCGCGGTGATCCCCTCGGAGGGCGGCAGCTGATCGGGCCACGACCGGCGGTCCTGCCGCGTCCGCGCCGGGTCGCACCGATCGCCGTCCTGTTGGTCGTCGCGGCGGTCGGCGTGACCGCCGGCGGCGCGTGGCTGATCGCGTCGGGCACCGTCGGGCGCGGAGCCACGGGCGCACTCCCGGCACCCCGGTTCGTCGAGGAGGCCGCGGCCGCCGGGATCGAGCATGCCTTCTCCGGCGAGCTGCCGTACCTGGTCGGTGGCGGGGTCGCCACGTTCGACTGCGACGACGACGGCATGCCGGACATCTATCTCGCCGGCGGCGACGCCCCGGCCGAGCTGTTCCGGAATCGCAGTACCGTCGGGGGAGGGCTGCGGTTCGAACCCGTTCCCGACCCGGCCACGGCCCTGGTCGCGGTGACCGGCGCGTACCCGCTCGATGTGGACGGTGACCGGCGGACCGACCTGATGGTGCTCCGCCGAGGCGAGGACGTCCTGTTGCGCGGCCTCGGGGAGTGCCGGTTCACCCGTGCCAACGAGTCGCTCCGGTTCGATGGCGGCGACGGCTGGACGGTCGCCTTCAGCGCGACGTGGGAGGACCCGGCCGCGGCCCTGCCGACGCTCGCCCTCGGTGACTACCAGGAGCTCGACGCGGACGGGACGTGGACCGGT
>DATBMM010000212.1:0-9582 GCA_036554825.1 Candidatus Limnocylindrales bacterium | reverse complement strand
GCCGGCGCACGAGGACGCCTCGACGAAGGAGGCGATACGCCCCGAGGCCGAGGATGACTGCGAGCAGGACCGGCGGCTCCTCCGGGATCGCGGCGATCGCTGCGGAGATCCCGGCGATGACGTTCTCGCCGATCGGGTTTCCGCGCAGGAACCCAAGCCCTGTGGTGACGACGATCAGTCCGACAGCGACGACCACGAGGATCCTGACGAGCCGGTCGAGCTCGCGCTGCAGCGGCGAGCGCCGACGTTCCGTCTGGGCCAGGCTTCGAGCGATCCGGCCGACCTCCGTCGCCGACCCGGTCGCGCTGACGATGCCCTCTCCGCGGCCGCCGACGACTGCCGTGCCGGCGTACGCCACGCAGCGGCGATCCACGAGCGCCGCGTCCTCAAGATCCGGCTCCTCGGACGCCGGCTCGGGGATGGACTCCCCGGTAAGCGCGCTTCGATCGATGAGGAGGCGGTCCGCAACGGTCAGTCGAAGGTCGGCAGGCACGATCTCGCCGGCACGGAGCAGGACGACGTCGCCTGGGACGAGCCCCGCCGCCGGGATGTCCTCGATCTCCCCATCGCGTCTGACGCGAGCCGTCGGTGCCGCTGCGGCGCGCAGCGTCTCGAGGGCGCGCTCCGAGCGGTACGTCGTCACGACGTCGGCGCCCACGATCGGCAGGAGGCCGACGAGCACCAGTGCGCCATCGCGGACTTCGCCCACGAGGATGGCCAGGACGCCGGCGGCGAAGAGGAGGATCACGAACGGCTCGCTGACCGCCCCGCGGACGATCGACCACAACGATGGTCGGGCGACCGCCTCGACCTCATTCGGGCCGTGCCGGGCGAGGCGGGCGGCGACATCGCCTGCGGTCAGGCCGTGCGTCGGGTCGACGGACAATGCGAGGGCGGCCTCGCGCCCGGACAACGCGTGGATCATGGATCGATCGGGCCGACCCACGGCGGTCGACGTCATGGACATGCTTTCATGCTCCCACCCGGACCTCCCTGCGAGTCGGGCCGACCGTCACGCCGATGCGGTGCATCCGGCACATCCCGCAGGAGACCGCCGCGGCGCATCGTCCAGGGAAGGAGGTCACCATGAAGGTTCTGCTCGCGGTCGACGGCTCGGATGCGTCGATGTCGGCCGTTGCCGCCACGGCCGCGCTCGCCTTGCCGCCCGACTCCTCGATCGTGGTCGTCACCGTCATCCCCGACTCGTTCGCCCCCGAAGGCAGTCATTGGCCGAATGTGATCCGTATGGATCCGCCGACCGATCGTGAGCGCGTGCGCGCTGACGTCCGCGATCGGCTGCTCGCGATCGCAGATCGGCTCCGGTCCGGGACCACGACCGTCGATATCGGCGTGCTCGAGGGCAGGCCTGCGACGGAGATCGTCACCGAGGCCGCGCGGTCCGCCGCGGATCTCATCGTCGTCGGCGCGCGCGGCCTCAGCGCGGTGCGTCGTCTGCTCATCGGCTCGGTGTCATCGGAGGTCGTCGATCACGCGCCGTGCCCGGTGCTCATCGCCAGGCACGGCGCCGTCGAGCGGATCATCCTCGCGACGGATGGCTCGCCCGGCGCCGCCGAGGCCACCCGATTCGTTGCCGAGAGCGGCCTGTTCGACGAGGCGGAGATCCATGTGCTGAGCGTCGCCGATCCGGGGATGCCATGGTGGTCGGGGATCTCGCCGCTTGATGGTGCGACCTCGATGGAGCTCTACGAAGACGCGGTCGAGCACGCCCAGGGACGCGCGCGGCAGGCGGCCGACGAAGCCGCGGCCGAGCTTCGGGAACTGCGCGTGGTCCAGACGTCGGCAGTGCCGGAGGGTGACGTGGTCTCGGCGATCCTCGAGGCGGCCGCGTCGGACCGCACCGATCTGATCGTCGTCGGGGCGCGGAACATGGGCACCCTGCATAGGTGGTTGGTCGGCAGCGTCTCGCGATCGATCGTCCACCTTGCCGACGCGTCGGTCCTCGTCGTGAGGTCCCGCACGGAGCCTGCTCCTCGCAAGGAGGCGACGACCGTCGGAACGGCGTGATCCGACCAGGTCATGGCGTCGGAGGTAGGCTGACGGCAGCTATCAAGAGGTGAGCGCAGGAGGCTGCATGGCCAGCACCGCATCGCGCCCGGCTGCGGCCGCCCCATCGCCCATGGATGACGACGAACTCCGGCTGGTCGACGCGTACTGGCGCGCGGCGAACTACCTGTCCGTCGGCCAGATCTACCTGATGGCCAACCCACTCCTCCGAGAGCCGTTGCGCCCGGAGCACACCAAGCCCCGGCTCCTGGGCCACTGGGGCACCACACCCGGCCTCAATCTGATCTACGCGCACGCGAACCGCGTCATCAAGGCGCGCGACCTGGATGCGATCTGGATCGTCGGACCCGGCCACGGCGGTCCCGCGGCCGTGGCCAATGCCTACCTCGAGGGGACCTCCGGCGAGGTCTATCCCGACCTGACTGCGGACGAGGCCGGGATGGCACGGCTCTTCCGTCAGTTCTCGTTCCCCGGAGGCGTGGGGAGCCACGTGACTCCGGAGACGCCGGGATCGATCCATGAGGGCGGCGAGCTTGGCTATGCCCTCGTCCACGCATTCGGCGCCGCCTTCGACAACCCAGGACTCGTGGTGTTCTGCGTCATCGGTGACGGCGAAGCCGAGACCGGGCCACTCGCGGCGAGCTGGCATTCGAACAAGTTCCTCAATCCCGCGACTGACGGCGCCGTCATCCCGATCCTCGCCCTGAACGGGTACAAGATCGCCAACCCGACCGTCCTCGATCGCATCCCCGACGGGGAGTTGCTCGGCCTGTTCGAGGGCTATGGCTACGCGCCGTACATGGTCTCCGGCGACGACCCGCAGTTCGTCCATCAGGCGCTTGCCGAGACCCTCGATACCGTCCTGGACGACCTCGACCGGATCAAGGCCGACGCTCGATCCGGCTCCGCGCCGCGACCCCGCTGGCCGATGATCATCCTGCGGACGCCCAAGGGCTGGACCGGCCCCAGCGAGGTCGACGGGAAGCCGGTCGAGGGGACGTGGCGCTCCCATCAGGTCCCGATGGCCGATGTCCGCACCAATCCCGCCCATCTGACGCTCCTCGAGGAGTGGCTGCGGTCCTACCGCCCCGATGAGCTGTTCGATCAGGCCGGCACGCTGCGGCCCGAGCTCGCCGCGCTCGCGCCGACCGGGCAACGCCGGATGAGCGCCAATCCCCACGCGAATGGTGGGATCCTGCTGCAGGATCTCCGGTTGCCCGACTTCCGCGACTACGCGGTCGACGTGGCCGAACCGGCGAAAGACTTGAGCGAGGCGACGAGGGTCCTGGCGTCGTTCCTGCGCGACGTGATCAAGGCCAACCCAAGCACGTTCCGCCTGTTCGGGCCCGATGAGACGTCATCCAACCGACTCGATGCGGTCTTCGAGGTGACCGACCGCAGCTGGGTCGCCGAAACCCGCCCGACCGACGAGCACCTCGCGCCCGACGGCCGCGTCATGGAGGTCCTCTCGGAGCATCTCTGCCAAGGCTGGCTGGAGGGCTACCTGCTGACGGGCCGGCATGGCCTGTTCAGCTGCTACGAGGCGTTCATCCACGTCATCGACTCGATGTTCAACCAGCACGCCAAGTGGCTGAAGATGACCGGCGAGATCCCCTGGCGCCGGCCCATCGCCTCGCTCAACTACCTGCTCACGAGTCACGTCTGGCGCCAGGATCACAACGGCTTCAGTCACCAGGACCCTGGCTTCATCGACCACGTGGTCAACAAGAAGGCCGAGGTCATCCGCGTCTACCTGCCGCCCGACACGAATACGCTGCTATCGGTCGCCGACCACTGTCTGCGCAGCCGTGATTACGTCAATGTCATCGTCGCCGGCAAGCAGCCGGCGCTGACCTACTTGTCGATGGACGAGGCGGTCCTCCACGCGACCCGCGGGCTCGGCATCTGGGACTGGGCCACCAACGACGACGGCGACCCGGACGTCGTGGTCGCGTCATGCGGCGACATCCCGACACTCGAAGCGCTCGCCGCGGTCGCGATCCTCCGCGAGCGGCGGCCCGACCTGCGGATCCGGTTCGTCAACGTCGTCGACCTG
This sequence comes from Candidatus Limnocylindrales bacterium, assembly GCA_036554825.1. Classification (GTDB taxonomy): domain Bacteria; phylum Chloroflexota; class Limnocylindria; order Limnocylindrales; family CSP1-4; genus SPCO01. The sequence goes on along the minus strand of DATBMM010000212.1, from coordinate 5,501 downwards.
ATGCGCCTCCAGGATCCGAAGGAGCACCCGCATGGCCTGCCGGACGCCGAGTTCGACGCGATCTTCACCACCGACAAGCCGATCGTCTTCGCGTACCACGGCTACCCATGGCTGATCCATCGGCTGACCTACCGCCGCACGAACCACGGCAACCTCCACGTTCGCGGCTACAAGGAGGAAGGGACGGTCACGACGCCGTTCGACATGGTCATGCGCAACGACCTCGACCGCTTCCACCTCGCGATCGATGTCATCGACCGGGTGCCCCGCCTGGCGACGACCGCGGCCTCGGAGCGCCAGGACCTCGTCGACGAGCGGCTCCGCGCCCGCGCATACGCGCGGGAGCATGGCGAGGACCCACCCGAGATCCGCGAGTGGACCTGGCCCTACTGACGGCCCGATCGTGACCGGGGGACGTGTCCTCGTCCTGAACGCCGGCTCCGCCACGCTCAAGGCGACCATCCTCGAACTGCCATCGGTCGAACCGCAGCTGGACCGGACGGTCGAGTGGTCGTCCGGCACATCCGCAGAGGCTGTCACCGAGACCGTCGGCGACGTCATATCCGCGCTCCGGGACGAAGGATTCCCCAGCGAGTCGCTCGCCGCGGTCGGCCATCGCGTGGTCCATGGTGGCGAGCGATTCACAGACTCCACGCTGATCGATGACGACGTTCTCGCCGGGCTCGCCGAGCTCGTGGACCTCGCGCCGATCCACGAACCGCTGGCGATCGCCACGATCCGGGCCGCGCGAGAGCGCCTCGGGAACGTGCCCCACGTCGCAGTCTTCGACACCGCGTTCCACGCGACCCTGCCCGAGGTCGGGCGTCGCTATCCGGTCCCGGATGCCTGGGTGCACGACCACGGAGTCCGGCGCTTCGGCTTCCACGGCCTGTCGGTCGCGTGGTCGGTCCGGAAGGCGGCCGAGCTCCTCGAGCGTCCAGCGGAGGAGCTACGGCTCGTCGTCGGGCACCTGGGCGGCGGATGCTCAGTGACCGCCGTCGACGGCGGCAGATGCATGGCGACCTCGATGGGCCTGACGCCGCTCGAGGGACTGATGATGGGGACCCGGGCAGGCTCCATCGACCCGGGGATCATCTTCCGGCTCATCCGCCACGGGCTGGCTCCCGACGACATCGAGCGGACCCTCGAGCACGACGCGGGGCTCGTCGGCGTCGGCGGTACCGACGACCTGCGCGAACTCCTCGGCCGCGAAGGGGCGGGCGATCCGCGCGCCGTCCTGGCGCTGGAGCTGTTCATTCGCAGTGCCGCAGCCGGTATCGCCGCCGCCGCCACGACGCTCGACGATCTCGATGCGCTCGTGTTCACCGGTGGCATCGGCGAGAACGCGCCGAGCGTCCGGTCACGCATCTGTCGGCGGCTCGGGATGCTCGGGATCCCGGCAGCACCGGCGAGCGCGGTCGAGGGCGACACGGTCATCGCCCATCGACCGCAGGGACCGGCGGTGCTCGTCGTCCGCGCCAGGGAAGACGTGATGATCGCCGAGGCGGCCCTCGCCTTCAGGCGATAGGAGCAGGCGCGTCCTCCAGCTGACGGACCACGGCCACGGCCCAATCCGCCGCGCGCGTCTCCTCGCCCGGGGCCAACGGCCCTTCCATCCCGAGGACCAGGAAGCTCTCCGGCTCCGCGATCAGGTGGCATCCGGTCCCGGCCAGGTACCGGGCGATGACCCAGGACTCGAGCGTCTGAGGTCCCATGTCCATCCGCGTGTCGAACGCGACCGCTGGGGTGCCAGCGAACCCGCGTGCGTCAAGGTCCGCCAGGAATGGCTGCGCGAGAAGACGGAGCCCGCGCATCTGCGTCGGGGCTCCGACGAAGAGCAGATCCACGTCTTCGCCACGCAGGTGCGTCGCGGCGGCGGCCGGCACCAGGCTGACGGTGTGCTCGTCCGCAAGCGCGCCAGCCATGGCCTGTGCGATGCGCTGCGTGTTGCCGTATTGCGATCCGTAGACGATCAGGATCTCCACGTCCGGTCTCCTCGAGCCGCCACGACCATGCCGGCGTCGGTTGTACCGCGTTCGTCGGAAGTGCCGGTACGGCCGTTCGGCCCGAAAAGCCCGGGACATCGATGGTCACGTACGCGCCGGGCCGGACGGCGGATGCGGATGGGCCGGCTGGCACTGTCCCCGGCCGCGGCTTGCCCGGACGATGGGCCGAACCGCATGAGGGATACGACGATGACTGTGATCGAGAAGACCGGATCCGCGATCGAGGCGGACGGCGCGTCCCGGAAGGTCCGCCACGTCCTCCTGGCCACTGACCTAAGCGATGCCTCACGGCGTGCGACGGACCGGGCGATCACGCTGGCCGCGCGTGACCATGCCGTGCTGCAGATCCTGTCCGTGGCACCCAAGCACGTCACGGGCGCGGAAGTCGAACAACGCATCGGAGCCGTCCGACGCCGCGCGCGTGCCTTGGGCATCGTCGCGACGTCCGTGGTCTGGCACGGCGATCCCGCCGAAGCGATCCTGGAAGCCGCCTGGACCGAGCGGCCCGATGTGCTGGTCCTCGGCGCACGCCATCACCGATGGCTTGCTCGGCTGGAAGGAAGCGTGTCCGGCAAGGTCGCCGCCGAAGCTCCCTGCCAGGTCGAGATCGTCCCCGGCTGATCCCGACAGGCGAACCGTGACCAATGGACCGCAGGGACGGGGCCGATGGGCCCGACAAAGGGTCCGTTCGGCAAGAGTCGTCCCGGCCACCCGGACCCGACAGTCGACGTAGTCAGAGACCAAAGCAAGGACAAAGGAAAGGGATACGACGATGACCGGACGGTTGAAGGGCCTCGGCCTCATCCTCGCGGTTCTCGGCCTCGCATTCATGGCCGGTGGCGCGTACACGTTCCTGCGCACGCAGGAAGGCGCTCGCTCGCTGCAGGCGTTCAGCGTGGCCCAGGACATCAAGCTCAGCTACAACGAGCAGGGACAGCTCGTCGACCGTGGCGAGCCGGCACAGGCGCAGGAGATCCTGGCGCTGCTCCAGAAGGACTGGGGCTACCCGGTCGTCGCGGGCGACCTGGACCCGAACGATCCATTGGTCAATACCCCGACCGAGTACATGTACCAGATGGCGACGGTCGCCTTCCACACACTCCACGGCACGCAGACGGTCGTCCTGACCGAGGCGAAGGAGTACAACGGCGAGACGTTCCCGGCGGGTGAGTACGAGTTCGCGGTCGACGGCCGCTACTGGACCGGCTTCGACCGGCAGCACCCGATCGAGGGTCCGGCTCGTGAGAAGGCCTGGACCGGCACGGCCCATGCGCTGATCGCCAACCTCGGCGTCGGCACGCTGACGGCCACGTCCCTCCAGATGGGGTTCGGCGTTGCGGCCCTGTTCGCAGCCATCGGCTTCACCGTCCTCGTCGCGGGTCTCGGCCTCGTGTACGCCGCTCGGGCGGCCGAGGAGAAGGCCCCGAAGACACGGGCGATCCCCCAGCCGATCCCCGCGTGACCCTGGCCCGGCCGGAGTGATCCGGCACGGACGAAGGAGCCCGACCGCAGTGGTCGGGCTCCTCGCTGTGTGGCCCCAACCAGTCGGCCCGAAGGGCGTGGTACGGATAGGTGGTATGTCGACCGGACCTCGAACCCTAGGCTAGCGGGCGTTCCACACAGGTTGGTGCATGGATCGCTCACACACTCACGACCGCGTCCGGACGCAGGCATCCGAACCGTCACACGGATCGCCTCGGACGGTTCGACGTGCCCGGCGCGCCTCCGATCACCGGCCGGCGTCCGATCGCCACGACCGGGCGATCGCCCAGGCCCCGGCGCTGGTCTCGCCCGTCCTCGACGACACGCTCGCCGACGCGCCCGTGTCGCTGGGCCAGATCGTCGGCAAGAGCCGGTTCGATGATCTCGTCAGCTCGCTCGACGCCATCGTCTGGGAGGCCGACGGCGACGACTACAAGATGACCTACGTCTCACCGCGCTCCCTGGATATCGCCGGATACTCGCCCGATGACTGGCTGAACCAGCCCGAGTTCTGGGAGGACCACCTCCACCCCGACGACCGCGAACGGGCGATCAGCGTCACCGACGCCGCGATCCGGGCGCTCAACAGCGTTCGCGTCCAGTACCGGTTCCGCGTCGCGAGCGGGCAGTACCGCTGGTTCTCCGACGTCATCCGCGTGATCCGCAAGCCGGACGGCTCCGGCCATCGGCTCGTCGGCGTGATGATCGACATCACCGACCAGAAACGGATCGAGGACACGCTCGCGTACCGGGCGACCCACGACACGTTGACGGGGCTGCTCAACCGTGAGCAGCTGGACATCGAGCTGGTGCGCGTCCACCAGATGCCCGAACCGTGGGCGCTGCTGTTCCTCGACCTCAACGGCTTCAAGGATGTCAACGACGGGCTCGGCCACTCGATCGGGGACGATGTCCTCAGGATCGTGGCCAAGCGCCTATCGAGCGCGACGCGGCCGCATGACATCGTCGCGCGGTTCGGCGGTGACGAGTTCTGCGTCCTCGCCCCGGTCACGGAACGCGATGCCGCCATGACCATCGCGACTCGCCTCCGTGAAGCCGTCCACGCGCCGACCCACGTCGCCGGTCACACGTTGCGACTCGGCGTGACGGTCGGGATCGCGCACGTCGGGCCGGGAGGTTCACCGGAGACGCTGCTCCGCCAGGCCGACGCGGCGATGTACAGCGCCAAGGGCGTCGACACCGGCATCGCGGTCTACGAGCCGTGGATGCGGACCGCCGCGCTGCGGCGTCTCACCGACGCCGTCGAGTAGCGCGGCCACGCCGACCTGATCCGGGAGTCGGTCGATGGTCTCGTGGGCCACGATCCCCCGAAGTGATCGACGCCGTCAGAGGATCCGCCGGTACTGGATGAACCCGGGGCGGTCGGCGAGGGTGTCGTACAACGCGCGCGCGGTGGCGTTCGACTCGTGGGTCAGCCAGTACACGCGGCTCGCCCCGGCGGCCTTGGCGCGTTCGCAGACCGCCTCGATCAACGCCCGACCCGCGCCCCGGCCACGGGCGTCCTCGGCGGTAAACAGGTCCTGGAGGTAGCAGTAGTCGCCGATCGTCCACGTCGAGCGGTGGAACAGATAGTGGACGATGCCGACCAGCCGGTCATCGATGAAGGCGCCCAGGACGTGCATCGGCTCCGCCGGGTCGTGCAGGCGGCGCCACGTCTCGTCGGTGACCTCAGGCTGGACGGCGGCCTCGTAGAAGTCGAGGTAGCCCGCCCACAGCGGCTCCCAGGCCTCGCGCTCGTCAGGGCGGAGCGAGCGGACGTGGATCTGCGGCTTCACGGTCTGTCGAGTGTGGCACGCAGTGCGCCACGCGGTAGGCTGCGGGCATGAAAGCTTGGGTCGCACGGACCCTGCTGCTCTGCACGATCCTCTCCGGCTGCGCCGGAGGCATTGCAACTCCCAGCGCTGCGGGGACCTCAGGCTGCGAGTTGGCGCCGCTTGCCCGCGAGATCTCCACTGAGACAAGGGCAGCGATATCGGCAGCGCGTGGCGGGGA
>DATBMM010000019.1:0-8863 GCA_036554825.1 Candidatus Limnocylindrales bacterium | reverse complement strand
TACATGAAGATCGTCTCGCTCGCCCCGGAGGTGCTGTGATGGCCGTCCAGACCCGGGCGCGAACCCCCAAGGTGCCCGAGATCCGCAAGGGCGACACCGTCGTCGTGCTCTCGGGGCGCGATGCCGGCAAGCGCGGCACCGTCGAGCGCGTCATCCGGCGTGCGCCGTCCCCGCGCGGGACGCGCAGCATCTTCCGGCGCGGCTCGGCTGCCGGCGGCGTCAGCGTCGTCGTCGAGGGCATCAACATCGCCAAGCGCCACACGAAGCCGCGCCAGACCAGCAGCTCGACCGACCGCATGCCGAAGATCCAGCAGGGCGGCATCCTCGAGATCGCCCAGCCGCTGCCGATCGGCAAGGTCATGGTCGTTTGCGGCAGTTGCGGCAAGCCGACCCGCATCGGTCATCGGACGCTCGACAACGGGCGGCGGGTCCGGGTCTGCAAGCAGTGCGGCGAGCAGCTCGAGGTGAAGTCGTGACCAGCCGCCTGCGCGAGCGCTACGCGGCCGAGGTCGTGCCGGCGCTCCAGAAGCAGTTCGAATATCACAATCCCAACCAGGTCCCGCGCGTGTCGAAGATCGTGGTGAACATCGGTCTCGGCGAGGCGTTGACCAACGCCAAGGCGCTCGACGCGGCGCTCGGCGATCTGGCGACGATCACCGGGCAACGCCCCATCGTGACGAAGGCCAAGCGCTCGATCGCCCAGTTCCGCGTGCGCACCGGCAACTCGATCGGCGCGAAGGTGACGCTGCGCGGCGAGCGCATGTGGGACTTCCTCGATCGGCTCACGACGCTCGCCCTGCCGCGGATCCGCGACTTCCGGGGTGTCCCGGGCAAGTCGTTCGATGGTCGGGGCAATTACTCGCTGGGGTTGCGCGAGCAGCTCGCGTTCCCCGAGATCGACTACGACAAGGTGGACCGTCTCCGCGGGCTGGAGATCAGCATCGTGACGACGGCGAAGACCGACGAGGAATCGAAGAAGCTCCTCGAGCTCCTCGGGATGCCCTTCGCCTCATGAGCCGATATCACACGCTCCGCTCGACCGGCGGATCCGGGCTCTAGGGCGGGGAGGGAGACACATGGCCAAGAAATCGATGATCGCGAAGGCCGGCCGTAAGGCGAAGCACAAGGTGCAGTCGTACCACCGCTGCACGGTGTGCGGCCGACCGCGGGCCTACATGCGACGGTTCGCGCTGTGCCGCATCTGCTTCCGGGAGCGCGCGCTCCTGGGTGAGCTGCCCGGCGTCACCAAGTCGAGCTGGTAGGACACCGAATGAACATCTCCGATCCGATCGCTGACATGCTCACGCGCGTCCGGAACGCGTCGCGGGCCCGCCACGCGGAAGTGGTCGTGCCGGCGTCGCGGACGAAGCGCGAGATCGCGCGCATCCTGAAGGACGAAGGCTTCATCGCCGACGTCACCGAGGAGCAGGACGGGGCCGCCACGGTCCTGCGCCTGACCCTCAAGTACGTCGACGGGAAGGTCCCCGTCGTGTCCGGCCTCAAGCGCATCAGCAAGCCGGGCCTGCGCGTATACGCGCGCAAGACCGACATCCCGCGGGTGCTCGGTGGGCTGGGCATCGTCATCGTCAGCACGAGCAAGGGCATCATGACCGGCCAGCAGGCCCGCCAGGCCCAGCTCGGCGGCGAAGTCCTGGCGTACGTCTGGTAGGCGCGGATCGATGTCGCGTATCGGACGTCTGCCCATCACCGTCCCGTCGGGTGTCGACGTGACGATCGAGGGCCGCCAGCTGACGGTGAAGGGGCCGAAGGGCACCCTGAGCCGGACGGTGCACCCCGACATGCGGGTCAGCCAGGAGGACGGCACGATCGTCGTGAGCCGGCCGACCGAGCAGAAGACCCACAAGCAGCTCCACGGGCTGACCCGGACCTTGGTCAACAACATGGTCGTCGGCGTCACCGACGGCTATCGCAAGGGCCTCGAGATCACGGGCGTGGGGTACCGGGCGGCGCTGAGCGGCAAGAAGCTCACGCTCAACCTGGGCTATAGCCATCCGGTCGAGATCGACCCGCCGGATGGGATCAGCTTCGAGCTCGAGAACCCGACCCGGCTGGCGGTCGTGGGCATCGACAAGGAGCTCGTCGGCCAGGTGGCCGCGCAGGTGCGCGCCACCCGCAAGCCCGAGCCCTACAAGGGCAAGGGCGTGCGTTACGCCGGGGAGCAGGTCCGCCGAAAGGCCGGCAAGGCCGGCAAGATCGGCGCCAAGAAGTAGTGACGAAGGACTGACACGATGACGCAGGTCGCAAGCCGCGGCGCCGCCCGACGCAAGCGCCACGACCGGATCCGCCTGACCATGGCGGGGACGGCCGGGCGGCCGCGTCTGGCCGTGTTCCGCAGCCTCAACCACATCTACGCGCAGGTCATCGACGACGCGTCCGGCCGGACGCTCGCCGCCGCATCGACCGTGGAGAAGGATCTCCGCGGGTCGAAGTCGACCAAGTCGGAGGAGGCGGCCGTCATCGGCCGGCTCATCGCCGAGCGGTCGAAGGCGGCCGGGATCGAGCGCGTGGTCTTCGATCGAGCCGGGTTCCGGTACCACGGGCGCATCAAGTCGCTCGCCGATGCCGCCCGCGAGGCCGGTCTCGAGTTCTGATCGGAAGGAGCACCGTGGCACGTATCGATCCGAACAAGCTCGCGCTCGAGGAGCGCGTCGTCCAGATCAACCGGGTGGCGAAGGTCGTCAAGGGCGGCCGCCGCTTCAGCTTCAGCGCGGTCGTCGTCGTCGGCGATGGCCAGGGCCACGTCGGCGCCGGCCTCGGCAAGGCGGGCGAAGTGCCCGAGGCGATCCGGAAGGGCGTCGAGGACGCCAAGAAGCACATCATCCGCATCCCGATGGTGGGCACGACGATCCCGCACGAGGTGAACGTCGAGTTCGCCGCGAGCAAGGTCATGCTCAAGCCGGCCTCGCAGGGCACCGGCGTCATCGCCGGCGGGTCCGTGCGCGCCGTCCTCGAGGCGGCCGGCGTTCGCGACATCCTGTCCAAGATCTACGGCTCGACCAACCCGGTGAACGTGACGCGGGCGACGATCGAGGCGCTCCGGGGCCTGCGGTCCGCCGAGGAACTGTCGGCGCGGCGCGGCGTCAAGCTCGCCAGCCGCATCTCCGGCCAGCCGGCACCGAGCCTGGAGACCGCCGATGCCCGGTAGGCTCCGCATCACCCAGACCAAGTCGACGATCAGCCACATCGCTCGCAACCGGGCGACGGTGCGCGCGCTCGGTTTGCACGGGATCGGGAGCACCAGCACGGTCCCTGACAACGACGCGACCCGGGGCATGGTCCGCCAGGTCCGGTTCCTGGTGTCGGTCGAGGAGATCGCCGATGAGGCGAAGGCCTCGAGGGCGAAGAGTACTGACGCGACCCGCTCCGAGGACGGAGGCGACGCGACTGCGAGCCATCCGTCCGAGGAGACAGCATGAAACTCCACGATCTGCGGCCCGCTGAGGGGTCGCGTACCGAGCGCACCCGTGTCGGCCGCGGGATCGCCGCGGGCAAGGGCAAGACCGCGGGCCGCGGCACGAAGGGCCAGAAGGCACGCGCCGGTGGCTCGATCCCGCCCTGGTTCGAGGGCGGGCAGACGCCGCTCCACGTCCGCATCCCGAAGCTCCGCGGCTTCCGCAACCGCGGCAAGGTCGTCTACGAGATCGTCAACGTCGGCGACATCGATGCCGCCGTCCAGCGCGGCGCCCTCGAGACCCAGGCCGCCGATGTCAAGGGCAAGTCGAAGGGCAGCGCGCAGATCACGGTGAACCAGGACATCCTCCGTGCCGTCGGCCTGGTCCGCAGCCTCGACAAGCCGCTCAAGATCCTTGGCGCCGGGGAGCTGACCGCGCAGCTGTTCGTCGTGGCCGACGCGTTCACCGCGTCCGCCCGCACGAAGATCGAGGCGGCCGGCGGGACCGTGTCGGTGCTCGAGATCCCGACCCGGCCGACGAAGGCCATCGGCGTCGAGCCGGAGTCGACTGCCGCGTCCGCCCCGGCGAGCGAGGCGGCCACCGAGGCCCTGACGGCCACCGAGGCACCGACGGCGACCGATGCGACCGACGAGGGCGCCAGCACCCGCACCCGCCGCGCCAAGGCCAAGACCGAGGGGCCCGAGACCGTGGCGTCGGCTGCAGCCGACACGGCAGAGCCTGCACCGGCGGAGTCGACCGAGGCAGCCGAAGCGACCGAAGCCACCGCGACGGCTGAGACCGACACGGAGCCAGAGGCCAGCACGACGCCCGACGACGCCAGCGCGACGTCCGGCGACGACGCCTAGCACCCGTGTTCGAATCCCTGCTCAACGCGCTCCGGGCGCCGGATATCCGGCGCCGGATCCTCATCGTCCTCGGCCTGCTCATCGTGTTCCGGTTCCTGGCCGCGGTGCCGGTGCCGGGCATCGACCGGGGGCAGCTTGCCGCGTTCCTGCAGGGCAATCCGCTGTTCGGACTGCTGAACCTCTTCTCGGGCGGCGGTCTCTCGAACTTCTCGGTCGTGGCGCTGGGCCTGAATCCCTACATCAACGCCTCGATCATCATGCAGTTGATGCAGGGCGTCGTGCCGTCGCTGCAGGCGCTCAGCCGCGAGGGTGAGTACGGGCGCAACAAGATCACCCAGTACACCCGCTACTTGTCCGTCCCGATGGCCATGCTCCAGGCCTACGGGTTCCTGGCGCTCCTCAACGCGAACCAGGTCCTGACCGGCTCGTTCGACCTCGGCAGCTTCGACACGCTGACCCAGATCGCGACGCTCACGGCAGGGGCCGTCGCCCTGATGTGGATCGGCGAGCTGATCACCGAGCGCGGGATCGGCAACGGCATCAGCTTCGTGATCTTCGCCGGCATCGTCAGCCAGGCGCCGAGCGCCATCGGCGCGTTCACCGTCAACCCGAACATCGCGGCGTTGATCGCCTTCGCCGCTGTCGCCGTCGTGGCGGTCGCGGTGATCATCTATATCCAGGAAGGCCAGCGGCGGATCCCCATCCAGTACGCGAGCCGCGTGCGCGGCCGGCGCATGTACCAGGGCGGTCAGACGTTCCTGCCGTTGCGGGTCAACCAGGCGGGCGTGATCCCGATCATCTTCGCCGTCAGCATCCTGCTCTTCCCGGTCCAGCTGGCCTCGTATTTCACGGCGTCCGAGATCCAGATCGTCCGCGACATCGCCAACGGGATCATCTTCCTGTTCAACCCGCAGTCGGCGCTGTACGTCGTGCTGTACTTCCTGCTGACGGTCGGGTTCACGTATTTCTACACGGCGTTCACGTTCAAGCCCGACGAGACGGCCGAGCAGCTGCGCAAGAACGGCGGGTTCATCCCGGGAATCAGGCCGGGCCGGCCGACGCAGGAATACCTCGCACGGGTCGTGTCGCGCATCACGTTCGCCGGCGCGCTGTTCCTCGCTATCGTGGCGGTCTCGCCGACGGTCATCGGGATCGCCTTCCCGGAGCTCGGTGCCATCGGTCTGGGCGGCACCAGCCTGCTCATCGTCGTATCCGTCGTCGTCGAGACGATGAAGCAGATCGAGGCGCAGTTGATGATGCGCAATTACGAGGGCTTCATCAGGTGACCACCCCTGCCGCACGGCCGTCCGGCGAGGGCGCCACGATCGCGTGACGGTTCTCGTGTTGCTGGGTGCTCCGGGGGCGGGGAAGGGCACCCAGGCATCGCTCCTCGCCAAGACGCTCGGCATCCCGCACGTGGCGACCGGCGACCTGTTCCGCGCCGCCGTGCGCGACGGCTCGCCGATCGGTCTCGAGGCGCGTCGGTTCATGGAGCGCGGCCAGCTCGTCCCGGACGACATCACGATCCGGATGCTGCTCGACCGCCTGTCGAAGCCGGACGCGACGAGCGGGGCGATCCTCGACGGCTTCCCACGCAACGGCGCACAGGCGCAGGCCCTCGACGCCGCCCTTGCCGAACGCGACCAGCGGGTGGACCTGTCCACGCTGATCGAGGTCCCGGACGACGAGCTCATCCGGCGCATGTCGGGTCGATGGGTCTGCCGCGAAGCCGGCCACGTCTACAACGAGTCGACCAATCCGCCCGTCGAGGCCGGCCGCTGCGACATCGACGGGTCCCCGCTCATCCAGCGTGACGACGACAAGCCCGACACGATCCGCGCACGGCTCGACCTGCAATTGGCGAGCCTCCGCGAGGTCATCGACCACTACGCCTCCACGGGGATCCTTCGCACCGTGGACGGCATGCAGTCGATCGACGACGTCTTCGCCGACCTGCTCGCCGTCGTCCAGGCTGAACCCGTCCGGCCGGACGCCTGATCGATGGTCACCCGCAAGTCCCGCGCCGAGATCGAGCGGATGCGCCGCGCCGGCCGGATCGTGGCCGAAGTCCTGGCCCTGGTCGAGAGCGAGCTCAAGCCAGGCGTGACGACCGGTCACCTCGACCGCCTCGCCGAGGCGCACATCCGCGCCGCCGGCGCGATCCCGTCGTTCAAGGGGTACCCGGGCATCAACCCTCGCCGGCCGTTCCCCGCCAGCCTGTGCATCTCGCTCGACGACGAGATCGTCCACGGCATCCCGGGAGAGCGGACGATCCGCGAGGGCCAGATCGTGTCGGTCGACGCCGGCGCCATCGTCGAGGGCTGGCATGGCGACGCCGCCCGCACGTTCTTCGTCGGGACGCCGCCCGAGCCGATCCGCGACCTCATCGACACGACCCGCGCGGCGATGCGTGCGGGCATCGCGGCCGCGGTCCCGGGCAACCACATCGAGGACATCTCGGCCGCCGTCGAGGACGTCGCCACGCCGCGCGGGTTCGGCATCGTCCGCCAGTTCGTCGGTCACGGCATCGGCACGGAGATGCACGAAGAGCCGCAGGTCCCGAACTACCGCACTGGGCGGAAGGGTCGCAAGCTCGAGCCCGGAATGTGCCTCGCCATCGAGCCGATGTTCACGCTCGGCGACTACCGGGCACGCGTGCTCGCGGACGACTGGACGGTGTCGACCGTCGATGGCTCCCTGGCCGCCCACTTCGAGGATTCGATCGCCGTGACGGACAACGGACCCGAGATCCTGACGACCATCTGATGGACGCCACGAAGGAACACTCACTCGCAGTGGTCTCACCGGGGACCGAACCAAGCCCCGCGGGCGTTCGGTCCGAGGTTTCCCGAGATCCTGACCGCGCCATGACGGGTAGGAGGCAGGACCGATGCCACGGCGGGCGGGCGATCCGTGCAGGAGATTTGCCGGAGGTGGCGGATTTTGATACGCTACGCGTTCGTGTGTCGGCCCGTCCGGGCCGGCACTCCGCGTGAGAAAGGGAAGCACACCAGCCTGTGGCCAAGAAGGATGCGATCGAAGTGGAAGGAACGGTGATCGAGCCGCTTCCCAACACGATGTTCGCGGTGGAGCTCGAGAATGGCCACCGGGTGCTCGCCCACATCAGCGGCAAGCTTCGGATGAACTTCATCCGCATCCTGCCGGGTGACCGGGTCCGCGTCGAATTGTCGCCGTACGACCTCACCCGCGGCCGCATCACGTATCGACTCAAGTAAGACACGCACGCAACGAACACGATCGAGGAACCGTTGAAGGTCAGAGCTTCCGTCAAGGCGCGCTGCGATAACTGCAAGGTCATCCGTCGGCGCGGGACGGTCATGGTCATCTGCACCAATCCCAAGCACAAGCAGCGGCAGGGGTAACCGATGGCACGCATCGCTGGTGTCGACATCCCGCGCGAGAAGCGCGTCGAGGTCGCCCTCACGTACGTCTTCGGGATCGGCCTGCCCACCAGCCAGAAGATCCTCACCCAGACGAACATCAACCCGGACACGCGGGTGCGCGACCTGACCGAGGAGCAGGTCAACCGGCTGCGCGAGTTGATCGACCGTCGCTACAAGGTGGAGGGCGACCTCCGCCGCGAGGTGGCGCTGAACATCAAGCGCCTCATCGAGATCGGCTCGTACCGCGGCCTGCGCCATCGGCGCAACCTGCCGGTCCGGGGCCAGCGCACCAAGACCAACGCGCGCCAGCGACGCGGACCGAAGAAGACGGTCGGCATCCGGCGCAAGAAGTGATGAGGGACTGACCAGGGCATGGCGGAACGCAAGAAGGCGGTCAAGCAGCGTCGACGCGAGCGTAAGAACGTCCCCCAGGGGCACGTGCACATCCAGGCCACCTTCAACAACACGATCATCACGATCACCGACCTCAACGGCGCGGTCATCAGCTGGGGCTCGGCCGGCGTGGCCGGCTTCAAGGGCTCGCGCAAGAGCACGCCGTATGCCGCCGCGCTGTCGGCCGACGGCGCCGCCAAGCGCGCCATGGAGCACGGCATGCGCCAGGTCGAGGTCTACGTGAAGGGCCCCGGCGCCGGCCGCGAGCAGGCGATCCGTTCGCTCCAGGCCGCCGGCCTCGAGGTCAGCGCCATCACCGACGTCACCCCCATCCCGCACAACGGCTGCCGCCCGCCCAAGCGGCGCCGCGTCTAGGCCCGGAGATCCATGGCTCGCTACACCGAATCCGTCTGCCGGATCTGCCGGCGCGAGGGCGCCAAGCTCTTCCTGAAGGGCACGCGCTGCTATACCAAGAAGTGCGCCTTCGAGCGCCGGCCCACCCCGCCCGGCCAGCACGGCGTCCGTCGCCGCAAGGTCGGTGAGTACGGGCTGCAGCTGCGCGAGAAGCAGAAGGTCCGCAAGACCTACGGCGTCCTCGAGAAGCAGTTCCGCAACTACTTCATCGCCGCCGAGAGCCGCCCCGGCGTGACCGGCGAGAACCTGCTCCGCTCGCTCGAGCTGCGGCTCGACAACGTCGTCTATCGCGGTGGCTTCGCCCCCTCGCGGGCGGCCGCCCGGCAGCTCGTCTCGCACGGCCACTTCGCGGTGAACGGCGTCCCGACCGACA
>DATBMM010000156.1:0-3909 GCA_036554825.1 Candidatus Limnocylindrales bacterium | reverse complement strand
GGCGCCGAGGGCCCAACGGTTGCGCTGGATGAGGTACGCCGTCGCGTCGTCGGGGGCCAGACCGCGCGCGACGACCTCGTTGTGGTACGCGCCGGTCCAGCCCTTGCGGTACATGCGGATCGTGGTGTGGATGTCCTCGGTGACGCTGTCGGTGCTGACCCCGCCGACGGAGCGCAGCGCCTCGACCCGGACCAGCGCGCAGGTCCCGCACCAGAACGGCGCGTGCCAGCGGTTCTTGGCGGGGGCGATCACCCGGTAGAAGACGGCCTCCTCGTTGAACACCTGCCCGTTCCAGCGTCGCTGGTGCTCGAACGACTCGAGGTTGTAGAAGTCCTGGGGCGACTGGACGAAGGCGAGGGCATCGTCCTGGAAGTACGGCAGGAGGGCGGTCAGGAAGCGCGCCGTCGGGACGTGGTCGGCATCGAGCACGCCGATGATGTCGGCATCGATGTGCTCGAGCGCATGGTTCAGGTTGCCGGCCTTGGCGTGCTCGTTCGATGGCCGGGTCAGGTAACGCGCCCCGAGCGTCTCGGCCAGCTCCCGGATCTCGTCGCGCCGCCCGTCGTCAAGGACCCACGTCTCGTGCGCCGGCTCGAGCGCGACGGCGGCGGCGATCGTCGGCAGGAGCACGTCCGGCGGCTCGTTGTAGGTCGGGATCAGCACCGCGACGCGGGAGCGTGGCAGGCGGCCCTCCTCCGGCAACCGTTCCGCATCGACGCTCCAGAGTGCGACCGTGTACAGCACGAGACCGAAGGCGTTGTGGACCTCGACGACGAACAGCGGGATCGCGACCCACCACCACTCGAGCGCGATGGTGCCGGTCAGTCGCCACAGCAGGTACGCGGCGGTCACGCCGATCGCCGCCAGCGCGACACCGTGGACGACGGCGCGCCGACGGGGCGACTCGGGCGGCGGAAGGGATCCATCGCGGAACACCGTCCGCGTGACCTCGGCCGCCAGCGTGCCGGGTCCGGTGCGTTGCATGACCCGACCGTAGGCGCCCGCACCCCACCGGAGTAATCACGCGTGGGGGCCAGCCCCGCGTGGCCCGAAAGTCCCCCGTGACCCGGCCGCCGACACCGAACCGCGACCTTCGCAGCGCGACAGCCAGACCGGCCCACGCGGTAGACTTCGCGCCGACCCCACGTGTCTCCCGCGGACCGTACACGTCCGCGGTCCGTCGAACAGTCCCGTCATCTCGAGCAGGTGGTGCCCATGAAGGTCGGTGTCGCCAAGGAGACCGCCCCCGGAGAGCGGCGCGTCGCCCTGGTACCCGAAGCGCTCGGCCGACTCCAGCAGGCCGGGCTCGAGATCCTCGTCGAGGCCGGCGCCGGCGCCGGCTCGGCCATCCCCGACAGCGCTTTCGCCGAGGCCGGTGCGACCGTCGTGCCGACCGACGCCCTGTACGAGCAGTCCGAGGTCGTGCTGCGCGTCGCCAAGCCGACCTCCGACGAGGCCGGGCGGCTGCGCAAGGGCCAGGCGGTCCTCGGCCTCCTCTCGCCGCTCATCGATCCTGGGCTGGCGAAGGACCTCGCCGCCAAGGGCGTGACCGCCATCAGCCTCGATGCGATCCCGCGCACGCTCTCGCGCGCGCAATCGATGGACGCGCTGAGCAGCCAGGCGAACGTCGGCGGCTACAAGGCCGTGCTCCTGGCCGCCAACGCCTACGGCCGCTACTTCCCACTGCTGACCACGGCGGCTGGCACGGCCAAGCCGGCGAACGTCCTGATCCTTGGTATCGGCGTGGCCGGGCTCCAGGCCATCGGCACCGCCCGGCGGCTGGGTGCGGTCGTGAAGGCGTACGACGTCCGACCGGAGACGCGCGAACAGGCCGAGAGCCTGGGCGCCCAGTTCGTGAAGCTCAAGACGACCATCGACGCCACGGGAGCGGGCGGGTATGCCCGCGAGCTGACCGCCGATGAGCGCGCCGCCCAGCAGGCCGAGCTCAACGAGGTCATCGGCGGGATGGACGTCGTCATCACCACCGCCCAGGTGCCCGGTCGTAAGCCCCCGGTCCTCGTCACGGCCGATGCCGTCGCGAAGATGAAGCCGGGCTCGGTGATCGTCGACATGGCGGCCAGCGCGCTGGGTGGCAACGTCGAGCTGTCGAAGGCCGGCGAGACCGTCACGAGCCCGAACGGGGTGACGATCATCGCCCCCGAGAACCTGCCGGCATCGATGCCCGCCGGCGCCTCCGCCTTCTACGCGCGGAACATCTCGGCCTTGCTGCTGGGCATGGTCAAGGACGGGAACCTGCACCTCGACTTCGACGACGAGGTGACCAAGGCCACGGTCATCACGAAGGACGGCGACGTCGTGGCCGACCCGGTCAAGAAGCTGCTCGACCCCGGAGGCCAGTCATGACCCCCGAACAGATCGATGCGCTCATCACGGCGCTGACGATCTTCACCCTCGCGATCCTTGTCGGGTTCGCGGTCATCAGCAAGGTGCCGGCGACACTGCATACGCCGCTGATGTCGGGCGCCAACTCGATCCACGGCATCGTGCTGGTCGGGGCGATGCTCATCGCCGCGGAGGCGCGCGGTGGCGTCAGTCAGGCGCTGTCGATCATCGCGGTCGCGTTCGCCACGATGAACGTGGTCGGCGGGTACGTGGTCACCGATCGGATGCTCCAGATGTTCCGGAAAAGGCCGACGGCCCCGAAACCGGACGCCGAGCAACCCGCCGTCGAGGCGGAGGCCTCGCGGTGACCACGCTCGACGTCATCGAGATCCTCGTCCGGATCGCCTGGCTGGCCGGCGCCGTCGCGTTCGTCATCGGCCTGGTCCGGATGAACTCCCCGGCGACCGCCCGGAACGGCAACCTGCTGTCGGCCGGCGGCATGGGGCTGGCCGTCGGCGCGACCGCCGTCCTCATCCTGGCCCGCCAGTTGCTCGCGCCCGAGAGCTTCGGCATCCGACCGTCGAGCTGGGCGCTCATCGTCGGCGGGATCATCATCGGCGGCGGCCTGGGGCTGTACACGGCCCGTGTCGTGAAGATGACCGCGATGCCGCAGCTCGTGTCGCTGTTCAACGCGGTGGGCGGCGGCGCGGCGGCCCTCATCGCCATCGACGACTACATCGGGCTCCTCGGCTCGGGCCACGTCCGGCTCGACGAGCACGTCTTCATCGTCCTCGACATTATCATCGGGTCGATCACGTTCACCGGCTCACTGGTCGCCTCCGGCAAGCTCCAGGGACTCATCCCGGGCAAGCCGATCCTCATCCCGGGCGGGCGGCTGGTGACCCTGGCCCTGGCCGCGATCGCAGTCGTGGCCTCCCTGGTCCTGTTCGTGACCGGCACGCCAAGCCTGCCGCTCATCCTGCTGATCCTGGCCGCTGCGCTGGTGTTCGGGGTGACCATGACCTTGCCGATCGGCGGGGCCGACATGCCGGTCGTCATCAGCCTGCTCAACTCGTTCACCGGCACGGCCGTCGCGATGGCCGGCTTCGTGATCGACAACCCGGTGCTCATCATCGCCGGTGCGCTGGTCGGCGCGTCGGGCGCGATCCTGACCAAGCTCATGGCCGACGCGATGAATCGGTCGGTCATGAACATCATGATCGGCGGGTTCGGCGGCGGCGACGAGGCGGCCGCCACCGGCGGTCCGGAAGGTGGCACGGTGCGCTCGATCAGCCCCGACGACGTCGCCATCCAGCTGGCCTACGCCCAGCACGTGATCGTCGTCCCGGGCTACGGCCTCGCCGTGGCCCAGGCGCAGCACGCCGTCCGCGAGCTCGCCGACCTGCTCGAGGAGCGCGGGGTCGACGTCAAGTACGCGATCCACCCCGTCGCCGGCCGGATGCCCGGGCACATGAACGTGCTGCTCGCCGAGGCCAATGTCCCCTATCCCCAGCTCAAGGAGATGGACGACATCAACCCGGAGTTCGAGCGGGCCGACGTGGCGCT
>DATBMM010000085.1:0-14854 GCA_036554825.1 Candidatus Limnocylindrales bacterium | reverse complement strand
TGTGACGATCGGTGTCGTGCTCGCGATCTACGTGATCGTGCCGCCGCGCTCACCGAGCCTCCGGGCGGCGGGTCCTCCGGCGATCGTGGCGGGTGTCGCGATCTTCGTCCTCGCGCAGGTGTTCCTGTTCGCCGCACCGCGAATCGTCGGCGTGGCTGCACTGGCGGGGCCGCTCGCGACGGCGTTCATCGCGCTGGCGTGGCTCTCGTTCTCGTTCCAGGCACTGCTGTACGGGGCGGCTTGGGCGAGGGTACGTGACGACGAGCTGACCATGGACGACGCGGGCGATCGCGAGACGGGTGGGTCGTCGAGCGCCGCCTGATCGGTGGCGCGAGTGGTCAGGCCTGGCGCGTCCCGCAGCGGCGGCAGAAGCGCGCGTTCGCCGACAGGGACAGCCCGCAGCTGACACACGGCTGGATGCCACTCCTGACGCGGGCCGTCTCCGTCGCTGGGACCTGCGCGACCTCCTGGGCCGAGGCTGCCCAGAGGGCTTCGATGCCGCCGGTGGCGGCAGGCGCACGACCCAGGAACGGCAGCCCGGCGGCCCCCTCGCGACCCGGCCACTGCGGCTGGTCCGGCCACTGCGGCTCCGCGCTGGCGGCGATTGCGTCGGCCGGCGGCTGGGCGGGCGGCTGCTGGATGGGCGACGCCGTGTCGCCGTCTGCGGTCGGGCTGTCTGGCGCGACGATCCGCCAGGTCGGCTGCGGGACGAAATCGGTGCGCGGCTCGGGCTCTGGCCCGACCTCGGACGCCGCGACGATCGGTCGGGGTTCGGGCTCCGCTTCGACCACCACGGGCTCCGGCTCGGGCTCGTAGGCGGAGGCCACGGGCTCGGCCTCTGGTTCGACGACGACCGATTCGGGTTCGGGCTCGGGTCCGACGACCACCGGCTCAGGCTCGAGCTCGACGGCGACGACGGGCTCTGGCTCCGGTGCGACGACCAGCGGCTCAGGCTCGAGCTCGACGGCGACGACGGGCTCTGGCTCCGGTGCGACGACCGGCTCCGCGACGACGGGCTCTGGCTCCGGTGCGACGACCGGCTCCGCGACGATGGGCTCGGCCTCTTGCTCCGCGACGACCGGCTTCGGTGCCGTGACCACGGGCTGGGGCTCGTCGGCGAGGACGGGCTCTGGCTCCAGTGCGACGACCACCGGCTCAAGCTCGGGCTCGACGGCGACGACGGGCTCAAGCTCGACGGCGACGACAGGCTCCGGCTCGGGCTCGGCGACGACGGGCTCAGGCTCGACGGCGACGACGGGCTCCGGCTCGGGCTCGACCGCATCGGCGGCGACATGCGACCGCTCGTAGGCTTCGATCTCGTCGTCCAGGCTCTGGCCAGGCCGGAAGCGCTGGAGAAGGTCGGACGTGTTGGCGGACGCAACGGCCGCATGGTCGTCGGCCACCTCGACGATGTCCGGCTCCGGGGTCATGTCGACCGGGGCGACCGCATCGATCGATGGCGCGGCCTGGAGCGCCTCGACCGGCCAGGCATCGACGACGGGCGCCTCCGGTGCCTCGGCCGCGGCGATGACCGACGGCTCCGGCATCTCGGGCTCTGCCGGCTGCTCGACCGCCGGTCGCTCGACGGCCGTCTCGGCGACCGGCTGGGCATCCGCTTGGCGCACCGGACCAGACACGGCCTCGAGGCGCGCTGCGAAGTCGATCGGCTCGACCTCATCGACGCTGCTCGCAGGCTCGTCGACGAATGGCACGACCCCGGCGGCTTCGGCCTTGATGCGCTCCCAGGCGAGATCCGCCTTGAACGGTTCGGCCGGCACGTCCGCGACGACGGGCAGGTCCTCCGCGACCGCCTCGTCCGGCTCTGCGGCGACCGCCTCGTCCGGCTCGGCGGCGAACAGATCGTGTGCCTCCGCGGCGATCGGCTCTGGCACCTCCGTCTCGACAAGTTCGACGGGTGCCTCACTGACTGGTTCTGCGAACGCGGGCTCGATGGGAGCTTCGGCCTCCCGCATGAGGTCGGACGTCGGCCAGGCCAGCGGCTCCGACACGAGCGTGGGGGCGTCGTGGCCGTTTCGGTCATGCAGCTCGATCGCTTCGGCACTCGTCACGTTCAGTGCGCCACCGCCGGCCACGGTGCCGAACATGCCGGGTGCGAAGTCGGCGCCGATCGGGGCACAGGAGAGGCACCGGTTGTCGGTCTCGTTCCAGCAGTTGGCGCACGTGTACTGCCGGCACTCCATGCAGAAGTTGAACGTCTTGTGGAATGCCTCGAGCTGCTGCGAGGTCTGCTCGCGCTCGGACTCGTTGCGAGCGGCGGCCATCGCTTCGTCGATCGACGAATCGTCGGACATGACGAAGTTGCGCAGGCCCCGCGACATGACCCGGATGCCCTTGAGGCGGGCACCGCGGCCCGCAGCGGACTCGAACGTGTACCGCGTGCCGCAGCGTTCGCAGAAGGATTCGGTCAGGAGTTCCGCCATGGGTCCCCGGGAATGTGCGCTAGACAGGCTCGGACGCAGACGCCTCGAACGGGGCGAGAGTATAGCCCAGGGCCTTTCGCGCCCCTCAGCCGGGGGTACCCCGGAGCACGCGCGGATGGTCCGGTCTCGCTCGAAGGGCCAGAGCGGGACCCTCTGCTAGTCTGCGACCGACCATGCCGCCGTTCGCCGCCATCGAGCGGTTCTTCGAGCGCCTTTTCGAGCGCCCCTCCGCACGCCTGTTCCGGGCTCGGCTGCAGCCGGTGCAGCTGCAGCGTCGCATCGAGCGCGCGATGGAGGCCGAGCGCCTTGCGACGGCCGATCGGACGCTCGTCCCGAACCGCTTCGTCGTCCATCTCAACCCGGGCGATCTCGAAGGGTTCGGTGACATGACCGCATCCCTCGCCTCCGAGCTCGCCGACGGGGCACTGGTCTTCGCCCGGGCGCGCCGCTACACGCTCGTCGATCGACCGCGCGTCACCCTGTTCTCCGACGCGACCGTCGAACGCGCCGACATCCGCGTCACCGCGCGATTCGCCGATCCGATCGCCGGGAGTCAGGGGACGGCGTCACCGACGACCGATCCGGAGCCCGAATCGAGCCCGAGCATGGCGGTGCATGGCGACACGATGGTCTTCACCGTCCCGCGACCGACCGCGCCAGCCGCGCGGCTGCGGATCGTGGATCGCGATGGCGGTGAGCGCGTCGAGGAGTTCGACGGGTCGAGCCTGACGATCGGTCGGGCGGCCGACAACGACCTGGTCCTGCCGGACAGCCGCGTCTCCCGGCACCACGCCCGGATCGCCGGTCGGCGCGGGACGCTGGTCTACGCCGATCTTGGCAGCACCAACGGCTCGCGGGTGAACGGCGTGCACGTCGGGGAACTGGTGCTGGGCGCCGGTGACCGGATCGAGCTAGGCGACACCGTGATCATCGTCGAGGTGGCCGGGGACGTCACCTGATGGACGGGCTGCTCCTGATGGTGTGGGTCGTCCGGCTGCTGTTCCTCGCACTCCTCTACTTCTTCCTTGCTCGCGTCGTGCGCTCGCTGCTGCGCGACCTGCGTGCCGCGGCGCGTGAACCCGGCGCCTCGCTGGGCCGACTCATCGTCATCGAATCGCCGAGCGGCGATCCCGAGGCCGGTCGGTCGTTCGACCTCGACGCGATCACCACGCTCGGTCGCGACGTCAACAACGCGATCGTGATCGAAGATCCGTTCGCGTCGGCGGAGCATGCCGTGCTCACCTACCGCGGCCGGAGCTGGTACGTCGAGGATCTCGGCAGCACCAACGGCACGTTCGTCAACGGACGCGCCGTCGCGTCGATCGCCCCGCTCGGGTTCGGCGACGAGGTGTCGATCGGCCAGGTCCGGCTGCGCCTGGAACGGGCACGCTCGGGGTGACCGGAGCGAGGCAGGCGAGACCGGCCCAGCCCGCCCAGCTGCCCCGGATCCTCGGCAACATCCATCCACGGCCGAGGTGGACCGAGGCGCGTCTCCTCGCCATCGTCGCCCTCGCCCTGGTCGTCGGCAGCCTGTCGTTGGGTGCCGGGTTGACGGGTCGCCTCGCCCTCCATGCGCCGGCCGGTCTCGCGATCTACCTCGTCGCGCTGGCCGGTGCGCATCTCGCCCAGGTGCTCGCCGGGCGACGCTCCGACGAGGTGCTGCTCCCGGTCGTGGGTCTGCTCGGTGGCATCTCACTGTTGCTCATGCAGCGGTTGCCGCAGGGCCTGCAGACGCTGGACCTTGGCGGCTCGACCTTGGGACTCGGCGATGTGCAGCTCGTGTGGTTGGTCCTCGCGGTGGTGATCGCCACCACGCTTGGTATCGTCGTGCGCTCGGACAGCTGGCTGCGGCGCTACAAGTACACGTGGGCAGCCGCGGGCATCGCGCTCCTGCTCCTGACCTTCGTCTTCGGCAGCGACATCGCGGGCCAGCGCCTGACGCTCCGGATCGGGCCGCTCGGTGGCCAGCCGTCCGAGCTGCTGAAGGTCATCCTCGTGGTCTTCCTCGCCGGCTACCTGTCAGAGAACCGGCCGCTGCTGATCGAGCAGGACACGCGTCTCGGCCCGATCCGCCTGCCACCATTGCCCTATCTCGCCCCGATGGTCGCGATGTGGGCGATCGCGCTCGGGATCGTGGTGGTCCAGCGCGATCTCGGTGCCGCGCTCCTGTTCTTCGCCGTGTTCCTGGCTCTCGTCTACGCCGCCACGGGACGGATCAGCCTGGTCGTCATCGGGTCGATCCTGTTCTTCGCGGGGAGCGCCCTCATGGCGAATCTCTTCCCGCACGTGCGCGCGCGTATCGATATCTGGATCGACCCGTTCGTCGACCCGCTCGGGACGGGGTACCAGATCGTCCAGTCGTTGCACGCGTTCGCGCGCGGCGGTCTGATCGGCACGGGACTCGGTGAGGGGCTGCCCATGGTCGGCGGCCGATTGCCGATCCCGGAGGTCCATACCGACTTCCCGCTCGCGGCTCTTGGCGAGGAGCTCGGGCTGGTCGGCGTCATCGCGATCCTCGGGCTCTTCTTCGTCGTGATCGAGCGCGGTTTGCGCATCGGCGCGTCGGCGGCCGATGACTTCCGAGCGATCTTGGCCACCGGTCTCGCGCTGGTGGTCGGCGTCCAGGCCTTCATCATCGCGGCCGGCAATCTCAAAGTGCTGCCGCTGACGGGCGTCACGCTGCCGTTCATCAGCTACGGCGGCTCGTCGCTGGTGGTGAACGCCATCGTCGTCGGGTTGCTCCTCGCACTGTCGGACCGCGGCGTCGAGCCACCGCCGCCACCGACCGACGTCCGACGCTGGCGCGATCGACTCCGTCGTCGGCGGCGGGCCGCCTGATGCTCGCGACGTCGACCCGCCGCCGCCCCCTGGGCCGCACGATCGTCCATGTCGCGATCGTCCTGGCGCTGGCCTTCGGCGTGCTCGCCGGTGCGGGGGGCTACTGGGCGGTCATCCGCTCGACCGAGCTGTCGCATTCGCCGTATGACCCGGCGGTCATCGCCGCCAGCCGGACCGTGCCGCGTGGCGCCATCATCGACCGCGAGGGGAACGTCCTCACCCACAACGAGGAGGATGCGAACGGGGAGCTGTACCGCCGGTACAGCGGTCCGGAGATCAGTCACGTGCTCGGCTACGCCTCGCCGCGCTACGGTCGAGCTGGCCTCGAGCTCGCGTACGACGCGGAGCTGGCGGGGCTCGCAGGCGATCCGCTGGCCGACGCACTCCGGAAGTTCGGGACGGATCCGTACGATCCCAAGGACCTCCACCTCGCGATGTCGTGGGACATGCAGCGGGCCGCGGTCCGAGCGCTCGGACGCCGGCGTGGCGCGGTCGTGATGATCGACCCGCGTAACGGCGAGGTCCTGGCCCTCGCGTCGACGCCGACCTATGACGCCTCCACGATCACGCATCCCGACACCTCACAGGCCGCGTTCGAGTCGCTCCGCGACGACGCGGCCGAACCGCTCCTGCCGCGGGCGACGCTCGGCCGGTACGTGCCCGGGTCGGTGTTCAAGATCGTGACCGCCATCGCCGGGCTCGGATCCGACGCCGTGACCCCCGACACCACCTACGCCGAGCAGCCACGGGCTGAGCGAGACGGTCTGCTGGTGGAGGGTTTCCGGATCCGGGACGGGCATCACCCCGCGACCGGCAACCGCCGTCTCGACTTCATCGAAGCGACCGAGGTGTCGTGCAACATCTGGTTCGCCCTGACCGGGCTGGAAACGGGCGGTGAGCCACTGGTGCGCTACGCCGAGCAGCTCGGGTTCGGCTCGCCCATCCCGTTCGATCTGCCGACGGCCCCATCGCAGGTCACGAACGGATCGGGTTCGGCGCCCGGTGGGTTCGTCGACGACGTCGAGCTGGCGAACGCCGCCTACGGCCAGGCCGAGACGTTCGTGACGCCCCTGCAGATGGCGCTCGTGGCGGCGACGGTCGCCAACGGCGGGGAGCTGATGACGCCGCGACTCGTCACGTCGATCAGCGGTCGTGCCGGCACGCGCCAGATCGGCCCGTCCACCCTGGCCCGCGTGCTCGACCCGGATGACGCCGCCGTCATCAACCGGGCGATGGTCCAGGCCGTCGAGGGCCCGCTCGGACGGCAGTTCACCACAGGGGCTCGTGTCCCCGGCGTCACGACCGCCGGCAAGTCGGGCACCGCCGAGCTCGGTGGACAGGGGGAGCCCCATTCGTGGTTCATCGGGTTCGCCCCGGCCGAGGCCCCGACGATCGCCATCGCCGTACTGGTCGAGCAGGCCGGTCGGGGTGCGGAGGTCGCCTCGCCGATCGCCGGCGACTTGATGGCCCTCTACCTGGAAGGCCCTCAGTGACCGGCCTAGACACGCGGTGACCGACGAACCGCGCCGCCCGCGACCGCTGCTCGAGCGCATCGGGCTCGCGCTGATCGCGCTGGTCATGGCGGTCGCGTTCGGTGGCGTGGCGGTCGCGGCCTGGATCGGCGGCGAAGGATTCCTTGCCGTGATGGGCGTGGTCGGCTGCCTCATGACGGTCTGGGTCGGCGGCCTGTCGCTGTTGCGAGGCTGACGAGCGGGCGCATCGGACGTTCGGGCAGCAGACTTCGAACGATTCGGCGTTGCCGGACGCCTATACGTGTAAGGCCGGCGTGGGGGCGCCGGCCCCTCGGAACGATCCGGAACCAGAATCACGGAGCGGACGTACTATGCCGTGAGGCCACCTCCCACCCCGAGGTGCCGTCACTCACCCCCGTGCCCCGTCACGACCGGTGTCCCAGCACCCCTCGTCCCTGAGAGAGGCTCATGTCGAAGATCCAGGAGACCGGCGACAAGGTCGTCGCCAACGTCGAGCGCGTCATCGTCGGCAAGCATCACGAGGTCCGGCTGGCGCTCGTGGCGCTGCTGTGCCGAGGCCACCTGCTCATCGAGGACGTGCCGGGCACCGGCAAGACCGTCCTGGCGAAGGCCATCGCGCGCAGTCTCAACTGCACGTTCCGCCGCATCCAGTTCACGCCGGACATGCTCCCGTCCGACGTGACCGGGCTCTCCATCTACAACCAGAAGACGCAGGAGTTCGAGTTCCGGCCAGGCCCGATCATGAGCCAGGTCGTCCTTGCCGACGAGATCAACCGGGCGACCCCGAAGACACAGTCGAGCCTCCTGGAATGCATGGAGGAGCGGCAGGCGACGATCGACGGCGTGACCCATCCGATGCCGGACCCGTTCCTGGTCATCGCCACGCAGAACCCGATCGAGTACGAAGGCACGTTCGCCCTGCCCGAGGCGCAGCTTGACCGGTTCATGCTGCGCATCCGTCTCGGCTACCCCCAGCCCATCGAGGAGATCGTGATCCTCGACGAGCAGAAGCGCACCCACCCGCTCGAGGAGCTCGAAGAGGTCCTCAGCGTCGAGGACCTGCGCGGGCTGCAGGACGGCGTCCGCGAGATCTATGTCGATTCGACGGTGGCCGACTACATCGTGCGCGTCGTCGGGGCGACCAGGACCCATCCCGATGTCTACCTCGGCGCGTCGCCGCGCGGGTCGATCGCGTTGTACCGGGCTGGTCAGGCGCTCGCCGCGCTGCTTGGGCGCGACTACGTCATCCCCGACGACATCAAGTCGCTCGCCGAGGCCGCGCTCGCACATCGGCTGATCATCAAGACCAGTTCGTCGATCCACGACGTGCAGGCGGCGCAGGTCGTCCGGGAGATCCTCGACACCACTCCCATCGACGGCATCCGCCCCACCGGCGGCGGACCGACCGAGATCCGGCCGACGACGCCCGGCGTCAAGACCGGACGCGGCGCCTAGCGTCCCCCGATCAAGGCATCCGCCCGGGGTCCCGCGATGTTCCGACGTCTCCAGGCCATCGCTCTCGCGACGATCCTCGTCGTCGCCGCGTTCTCGACCGGCTACGACTTCCTCTTCTACCTGCTCTATCTCGGCATCCTCGTGGTCGGCGGGTCGTACGTCCTGGTCAGGCTTGGCCTCTCGGACCTGGAGGCGGGCTATGCCGTCAGCCAGCTGCACGGCCATGTCGGCGATCGGATGCGCGTGACGTACACCCTGCGAAACAGCAGCCGGTTTCCGAAGCCGTGGCTCGAGATCCACAACCCGACCACGCTGCCGGGCGGGTTGCCCGGCCGGGCGATCACCCTCGGCGGTCGCGCCGAGCGCTCCTGGCTGATCCGCGCGCCGTTGACCCGGCGAGGCCACTTCCGCATCGAGCCGCTGCATATCCGCACGGCGGACCCGTTCGGCTTCTTCGAGGCCGCGGCGACCGTCGGGCAGGGGATCAGCGTCGTCGTCTACCCGCGGCTGGAGCCGCTCCCGATGTGGCGCCTCCCGGCGGCCAGCCTCGAAGGCAGCCACTCGTCGCCGGAACGGACGCTGCAGACGACGCCGCTGGCGACGACCGTCCGGCCGTACGCGCCCGGCGACAGCATGAACCGCATCCACTGGAAGTCGACCGCCCGTCACGGTGACATCCAGGTGAAGGAATTCGACCTCGAGCAGACCGCCGACGCCTGGATCATCCTCGACCTGCAGCGCGGCATTCAGGCGGGACGCGGCGAGGAGTCCACGACCGAGGCGATGATCCGCGCGGCGGCATCGATCGCCGACAAGGCCATCAACGAGAACCGCGCGGTCGGCATGACCGTCAACGCCGGACGGACCGCCTACCTGCCCGCCGACCGGGGTGGTCGCCAGCACCAGAAGGTGATGCAGCTGCTGGCCGCCGTCGACGCCGATTCGAGCTCCCCGCTGGTCGAGACCCTGATCGGCTCGGTCAACCGGCTGCGGCGCGGCATGACGGCCGTCGTCATCACGGCATCGGCCGACCCCTCGTGGGTCCGGCCGCTGGCCTCGCTCCGGACGCGCGGCATCGGGTGTGTCGTCGTCCTGGCCGACGCCGCCGCGTATGCCCAGGCGGAGGCGGCCGCGCACGCTGAGGCCACAGGGGTCGAGCTGCGGACCGACCCCGCCGCCGACGAGCTCGCGGCGAAGCGCCGTCGGGCCCTCAACCACGCACTCGCCGAGTACGAGCTCAAGGCCCACACGATCCGACCGAACCGACCGCTCGGGGAGATCCTCCTCTCATGACCGGCCGCGACGGACGCGACCTGCTCTACTCGCTGCGGCGCATCG
Organism: Candidatus Limnocylindrales bacterium; assembly: GCA_036554825.1. Classification (GTDB taxonomy): domain Bacteria; phylum Chloroflexota; class Limnocylindria; order Limnocylindrales; family CSP1-4; genus SPCO01. Next base: position 5,289 of record DATBMM010000085.1, on the reverse strand, counting down.
ATGGCTGGTTCACGGTCGCTCTGGTGCTCCTGATCTGCGCGACGCTCGCCTGGTCGCTCGACGACGCGCTTCTGGTCCTCGGTCGCGACGAGCTGACCGACTTCCTGTTCTGGGCGGCGATCGGCGGTGCGCTCGCTGGGTTCGTCGGGCCGCTCGTCGGCTGGAGCCGCTGGACGACGCATCTCGTCGGAGCGGTGTTCGCGGCCCTCCTCATGCCGCTGCTCGTCGGCTGGGCGCTCGTGCCGGACGGCGGGTCGCCGTCCTTCCTGTTCCAGACCGCGACGGATTCGGTGGTCGTCGCCTGGTCCGACCTGGCCCTGGCGGGCCGGCTCTTCACCTCGGCGATCGGCCACCACCTGCTCGTCCTGGGCTTCGTCACGTGGGGCTCGTCGCAGTTCGCCAGCTACGCCGCGTTCGGCCACCGGCGGCCGATCAACGCGGTCGTCGTCATCGGGCTGCTGTTGCTCGCCAACATGTCGCTCACCGTCCGCGAGCAGCTGACGTTCCTGGTCATCTTCTCGATCGCCAGCCTGTTCCTGCTCGTGCGCTTCCACACCCTCGACGAGCAGGCCGATTGGCTGCGGCGGCGGATCGGCGACCCGACGGCGATCTCGGCGCTGTACCTCCGCGGCGGGACGGTCTTCATCATCGCCGCCATCACCGGTTCGCTGGTGCTGACCGGTGCGGCGTCGTCGGCGCCGCTGGCCGGCGCCTGGACCGACGTCGGGGCGCGGGTGGTCGAATGGGGCCAGTTCCTCGAGCGGTTCCTGCCGGCGTCGCGCTCGGGCCGGTCGCTCGGGCCGACGTTCGGCTCGTCGTCGCTGATCCAGCCGGTGTGGTCGACGAGTGACCAGACGCAGCTCCGCATCGAGTTCCTCACCGCCGAGGAGTTCCCGCCCTTCCTGGCCGCCACCTACTACGACGTCTTCGAGCTCCGCGGCTGGAAGCGGACCGCCGCGGCCGAGGCGAACCGGGACGCTGAGAGCGACCTGCTCGCGGGGACCGGCGAGGCGGTCACCGCCGACGGTCGCCGGGAGCTGCGCACGGCGATCAGCCCGGCCTATCCGCGCCGCGAGGTCTTCGTCGCGGGCATCCCGACCAGGATCAGCTCGCCCACGCGGCTGAACCTCATCGGGGCGAGCGGCTTCCTCGCCGGCATCGATCGCGACTCCAGCGACGCGACGTACACGGTCACGAGTCTCGTCCGGGCTCCCGAAGGGCAGGGCGGCTGGACGCAGGAGATGCTCCGCGCCGCCGGCAAGACGTACCCAGCCGAGCTCGACGCCATCTATGGCAAGACCGCCCTACCGCCGGGGGCGCTCGGTCCCTCGGCGCAGGCCCTGCTCGCCGACATGGTCGCGTCGGCACCGAGCGACACGCCGTACGACCTCGCCGTCACGATCGAGCAGACGCTGCGGTCCGACCTGTTCCGCTATGACACCGACCTGAGCGACGAGCTCGCCCAGTGCACCGACGACTCCATCGTCGAATGCTTCTCCCAGACACGGGCCGGCTTCTGCCAGTACTACGCCTCGGCGATGACCGTCTTCCTGCGCGAGCTCGGCATCCCCGCCCGCTTCGTCGAGGGTTTCCTGCCCGGCGAGCCTGACGCGAGCGGCGGCCAGCGCACGATCCGCTCGCGCGATGCGCATGCCTGGGTGCAGGCGTACTTCCCCGGCTACGGCTGGGTCGATTTCGACCCCACCGGCGGCCCCGAGCGACCCGGGCTGGCGCCGATCCCGTCCGGCCAGCCGCTCGCCAGCGGCACGCCTCGACCGTCGGGCAGCGGCTCGGCGGGTCCCGCGGTCCCGAGCGTTCCGCGGGATATCGACGAGGGCCCGGGTGGAGCGGTCCCGCTGACCGGCCGAGACGGCGCACCCGTGGGCCTGTTCATCGGCATCGCCATCCTGCTAGCGGTCGTGATGGGCTCGCTCGCAGCTGTCGCGTGGCGGCGCGGGCCGAGTGGGCCGATCTCGGCAGACGACGCGTACGGGTCCGTCGCTCGACTCGCGAGCCGGCTCGGCTTCGGGCCGCGCCCGACGCAGACGGTGTACGAGTACGCGGGCGTCCTGGCCGACGAGTTGCCGATGGTCCGCCCCGAGCTCGAGACCGTGGCCCGGGCGAAGGTCGAGGTCGCCTACGGTGCCCGGTCGCTGCCCGACGAGCGTCTCGCGGCGCTGCGCCACGCGCACCGCCGGCTACGGGTCCAGCTGTTGCGGCTCGTGGCCCGCCGGCGGCGCGGTGGGGGCGGCCGCGGCGTGCGCCGCCGCTAGGGATCGCCGGTCAGAGGGCCCCGCTTCGGCTTCGACGCTCCTGCGCCTCCTGGGCGGCCTCGTCGAGCAGGGCCGCCAGGTGCCCGGTGAGGTTGTGAGCGCGGAGCACCGGCCGCCCGGCACGGAACTCCACGACCGTGATCGCGGCGAGGTCCATCGACCACATCCAGAACCGTTCCAGCGGCAGCTCGAAGAGCGTCAGCAGGGCGACCTTGAACACACCGTCGTGGCCGACCACGATCGACCACGGGTCGGTGACCGCCTCGTCGATGTAGCCGGCGACCTGCGATCGGTCGAGCGTCCCCGGGACCCCGCCCTCCGCCAGCCTCGCCAGCAGCGCGACGAGCGCCGGCCGGAGCCGCTCCTGGACGTCGGTCAGCGACTCGCCGCCGGGCGCCCAGGCCGTCGTGGGCGACCGTCGCCAGGCCGCCAGGATCTCCCCATACCGGGCCGAGATGTCGTCGCGATGGAGACCCTCCCACTCGCCCTGTCCGATCTCCCGCCAGCCGGGGTCCGGCCGGGTCGTGGGTGCTCCGTCGCGGGCGACCTGGATCGCGTCCGCGGTCTGCGCCGCGCGATGCAGCGGCGAATGGACGATCTCCCGCAGCGGCCCCATCGGGATGGGCAGTGCCGGCGGGTCGTGCGGGTGGGCGAGACGCTCGGCGACCAGGGCCGCTTGGCGTAGGCCGGCCGGCGAGAGCGGCGTCTCGGCCTGGCCCTGGAACCGTCCCTCGACGATGAACTGCGACTCGCCGTGGCGGACCAGCACCAGGGTGGCATCGAGGCGGTCGGGGATCAGCGACGAGATCGGTTCGTCGGGCGCGCCGCTCACCCGCTCAGTGCTCCCTGCCGAGCCGGATCGTCCAGAGGTCGAGGACGGCATCGAGATCGCGGATGGCGGCCTCCACCGTCGGCGGCACGTCGTCGTCGAGCGCCAGGATCATCAGGGCATCTTCCCGCGGCCGGGTCCGGGCGAGATGCATCGCGCTGATGTTCACGTCCGCCTCGCCGAGCATCACCCCGACCCGGCCGACCATCCCTGGCTTGTCGGTGTGGCGGGTGATGAGCATGACGTCGGCCGGCTCCATGTCGAGGCGATAGGCCCCGAGGCGGGTGATGCGCGCCTCGCCGCCCGCGACCGTGCCACCGACCGTGATCCCGCGACCGCCCGGCGAGCTGTCGCTCGACAGCGTCAGCTGGGTCGCGTACGCGCCAGCATCGCGTGTCTTGCGCTCGACAAGCGAGATGCCGCGGGCCTTCGCCAGCGCGCCGGCGTTGACGAGGTTCACCCGTTCGGTCGTGACCGTCTCGAGCAGTCCGCGGAGGGCCGCCGCGGTCAACGGGGTTGCGTCGTGCTCGGCCAGTTCGCCGGCGATCTCGAGCGTAAGCGTCCGGACCCCGCCGCGCGAGAACTGTGCGAAGAACCTGCCGAGGATCTCCGCGAGCGGCAGGAATGGGCCGATGACCCGGGCGGTCTCGGGCGTCAGCAGCGGCGCGTTCACCGCGTAGCGCGCGCTCCTGCCTTCGAGCACGTCGAGCACCTGCGACGCGATCTCCTCGGCGATCAGCACCTGGGCCTCTGCCGTGGAGGCTCCGAGGTGGGGGGTCAGCAGCGTGTTGGGTGCGGCGAGCAGCGGCGAATCGGTCGGTGGCTCGGTCTCGAAGACGTCGAAGCCGGCACCCGCCAGGTGACCCGACTCGAGCGCGGCCGCCACGGCGGCCTCATCGACGATCCCGCCGCGTGCGACGTTGAGCACGATCGAGCCCGGTTTCATCTGGGCGATCTCGGCCTGGCCGATCAGGTTGCGGGTCGCCCGAGTCAGCGGCACGTGGACCGTGAGGACGTCGGCCCGGCTGAGGACCATGGCCATGTCCATCAGCTCGACGCCGTGGTTGGCCGCCTGTTCCGCGGTGACATATGGGTCCGCGCCCACGACGACCATCTCCATCGCCCGCGCCCGGTCGGCGATGGCCTGGCCGATCTTGCCGAGGCCGATGATGCCGAGCGTCCTGCCGCGCAGCTCGAGACCGGTGAACGCGCTGCGCTCCCATCGGCCTCGTCGAAGGCTGGCGTCCGCAGCCGCTGTCCGGCGGGCGACGCCGTAGAGCAGCGCGAGCGTGTGTTCCGCAGCCGCGATCGTGTTGCCGGTCGGAGCATTGACGACGGTGATCCCCGCGCGGGTCGCGGCATCCAGATCCACGTTGTCGACGCCCACGCCGGCCCGGCCGATGACGACGAGCCGGGCGCCGGCCGAGATGAGCTCGGCGTCGACCTGGATCTGGCTGCGGACCACGAGCGCGTCATAGCCGGGCAGGATCGCCGCGAGCTCCTCGCGGCTGCAGCCGATGCGCTCGTCGACCTCGTGGTGCGCGGCGAGGAGGTCGATCCCCTCCTGCGCGACGCTCTCGGCGACGAGGACCCTCACGCGGTCGTCCCGGCCACCGACATGCTGAAGATCCCCTTCGTGGCGAGTGCCGACCGCTGCGCGGCGGCGACGGCGGCACCAGGCTCGATCGCCCGACCGTGCTCCAGTGACACGGCCTCCATCGTCGCACGCGCGCCGAGGATCTCCTCGAGCGTCACCGAGCCCAGGTGGCCGAGCCGGAAGATGCGGCCCTTGAGCTTGCCCTGGCCGCCGGCCACGACCAGACCCCTCGCCTTGAGCCCATCGTTGAACGCCTTCCAGTCGAGGTCGTCAGGGACATGCGCGGCGGTGACCGTCCGCGAGTAATGGCGTTCGTCAGCCAATAGCTCGAACCCGAGGGCTGCAAGGCCGGCGCGCGATGCCGCGGCGCACGCCTCGTGGCGAGCGAAGATCGCGTCGGCGCCCTCCTCGTGCATCAGGCGCAACCCCTCGTCGACCTGGAACACGACGCCGATGGCCGGCGTGAACGGTGTCTCCCCATGGGTGGCGGCATGGCGATGGGCGACGAGGTCGAGGTAGAAGCGCGGCATGCGCGCGTGCTGCATGGCCTCCCACGCCCGTGGCGATGCGGCGATCATCGCGAGCCCCGG
>DATBMM010000067.1:0-6233 GCA_036554825.1 Candidatus Limnocylindrales bacterium | reverse complement strand
CGAGCGCCGCGAAATGCGACACACCCATCGCCGCCCAGCGCTGGAACACGACCTCACCGTCGGGGTACGAGGCGGTCGGCAAGATGGCCACCCGCGGTCGCGTCACGCCCGTCGACGCGAGCAGCTCGGCGTCGAATGCCGACATCGAGGGCAGGAACTCACCGGCACCGACGAGAGCCACAGGTCCGGGCATAGCGCCGAGAGTCTATCTGCGACACTCGGGACATGACGCCGCGCCAGCGCTGGACCCTCATCGCGACGATCGTCGGGTCCGGTGCGGTGTTCCTCGACGGCACGATCGTGAACGTCGCCCTGCCGCGGATCGGCCGGGAATTGCCGGCCACGGTCGTCGGCGTACTCGAGGGCCAGACCTACGTCATCAGCGGCTATCTGGCGGTCCTCGCTGCGCTCCTGATCCTGGCCGGCGCCCTCTCGGACCGGTATGGACGTCGGCGGGTGTACGCGATCGGGCTCGCCGGTTTTGCCATCACGTCGGGTCTGTGCGGGCTGGCGCCGACGCTCGAGGTCCTGGTCATCGCCCGCCTGCTCCAGGGCGCCGCCGGGGCGCTGATGGTCCCCGGCGCGCTGTCGATCATCACCCAGACGTTCTCGGAGGCGGAGCGCGGGCGGGCGTTCGGGCTGTGGACTGCGGCGACATCGGCGCTCACGCTGGTCGGTCCGCTCGTCGGCGGGTTCCTGGTCGATTCGATCGGCTGGCGCGTCGCGTTCCTCATCAACGTGCCGATCCTCGCCGTCGCCGTGGTGATCACGCTGCGCTTCGTCGCCGAGACCCGGGACATCGATGCGAGCCGCCGATTCGATTGGCTCGGATCGATCGTCGCGACCCTGGCCGTGGGCGGTCTGTCGTTCGGCGTGATCCGCGGCGGTGAACAGGAGTGGAGCGACCCGGTCGCGTGGGCGTCGATCGCCGTCGGCGCCCTCGCGCTCGTCGCGTTCCCGTTCCTGATGCGGCGACGATCCGACCCGTTGGTGCCGCTCGACCTGTTCCGGTCGCGCGCGTTCTCGGCCATCAACCTGGCCACGTTCTTCGTCTACGGCGGGCTGTACGTGATGCTCAGCTACCTCAGCATCACGCTGCAGGGCGCGCTCGGCTACAGCGCCCTCGCCTCGGGCATGTCCGTCCTGCCGGTCGGCATCTTCCTGATCACGCTCTCGCCGCGCATCGGGACCGTCGCCGGTCGCGGGGCCGCCCGACGGTTCCTGACGCTCGGTCCGGCTCTGATGACGGCGGGCCTGCTGTGGTTCGCGCGGCTCCCCGCGACCTCGTCGCCCTGGCCGGCGACCCCGGCCGAACCAGCGTCGCTCGTCCCGCCGGTCGGCTACCTCGTCGACGTGCTGCCGGGCATCGTGCTGTTCGGGCTCGGCATCGCCTGCGTCGTCGCGCCGCTGACGAGCACCCTGATGAACTCCATCCCCGAACGGTTCTCGGGGCTCGGCTCGGCGATCAACAACTCGATCGCGCGCGTCGGTCAGCCGCTGCTCGGCGCGCTCATCTTCGTCGCCGTGAGCGGCACCTTCTATGCGGCGCTCGCGTCGCTGGCCCCCGATCTCGACACGACCTCGGCCACGGTCCGGGCCGGCTTTCCGCCGCTGAACCCGCCACGCGTCGACGCCACCCCCGAGCAGGTCCGGGCGGCAGGGCGCGCGTCGATCGAGGCCTTCCGCCAGGCGATGGTCGTGGCCGCGGCACTCGTCGCCATCGGCGGCGCGATCTCGTGGTTCGGGCTGCGCGACCTCGCGGGAGCGCCGAAGGTCCGGGAGCAGCCGGCGACGTGACCCGCGACTGGGATGCCCGGACGTATGACCGGGTGGCCGACCCGATGACCCGCTGGGGCCTGGGCGTCCTGGATCGCCTGCCGCTCGCCGGCGACGAGCGGGTCATGGATGCCGGCTGCGGGTCCGGCCGGGTCACGGAGCAGCTCGCCGAGCGCCTGCCACGGGGACGCGTCATCGCCCTGGACGGATCGGCCGCGATGGTGGAGGGCGCCCGTGCGCGCCTCGCCCGGTTCGGCGACCGGATCGAGTACGTCGTCGCCGACCTCGGCCGTCCGCTCCCGATCGACGGGCTGGTCGACGCGGTCCTCTCGACCGCGACCTTCCACTGGGTGCCGGATCACGACGCGCTGTTCCGCCATCTGGCTGCGGTCACCCGCCCGGGCGGCCGGCTGGTCGCCCAGTGCGGCGGGGCCGGCAACATCGGTCGCATCAAGGCCGTGCTCGCGACGATCGGCGACGGCTGGCTCGGCCCAGCGCACTATGAGACGCCGCAGGCGACCGAGCGCCGCCTCGAGGCGGCCGGGTATGTCGAGATCAGGTGCTGGCTCACCGAGGAGCCCACGACCTTCGAGCGTGGCGAGCCGTTCGAGTCCTACCTGCGGGCCGTCGTGCTCGGGGCGCACCTGGAGCGGCTACCGGCGGACGAACACGACGCCTTCGTCCGGGCGGTCGCCGACGCGGTCGGCGAGCCGTACATCGACTACGTGCGGCTCAACATCACGGCGCGGCGACGCGGATCGAGCTGATCGCGAGGGTCGGGCCTCCATCGCCAGCGGCGGCGAACGTGCCGACGACCTCGACCCAGCCCCAGGTCGCCTGGGCGAGATCGGGCTCCGAGGTCGAGTCGAGCGCATCCATGACGTCGGCCGGGACTTCGCCGGTGACCGCGACCGTCCCGCCTCCGCACTGCGGCGGGTAGGACTCGAGGACGACCGAGCACAACCGGGCCTTCCCGTCCGACGCGAGGAAGAAGCCCCTGACCTTGACCAGCTTGCCGTCGAGGCTCGCGGCGTCGCGCACGAGCGCGTCAGGGTCGGCGACCGCGACGGGTTCGATCGATGGCGCGGGCGTCGGCGGCACAGACGGCGAGCTCGCGCCGCCACACGCGGCGATGCCGAGGGCCAGGATGGCGGCGAGGGCCGCAGGCAGGATGCGCATCGGGTACTCCAGGTCGTCCGGCTGAACGCGCTCTCGACGCGGGTGCGGCCCGGCCGGTTCCTGTCGCGCTCGGTGTTCGCTCAGCGGTCGACCCGGAACCGCCCGCCGTGCCCCGGGATGACGATGTCAGCCACAGCCAGCACCCGCTCGCGGCCGGCGATGATCGCGTCCTGGTCGTCACAGTACGGGTCGAGTTCCGGCGACCGGTCGGCGTGCCACCACAGGTGGGTCATCGCGTAGACCGCGTCATCCGCCTCGACGATGAGTGACGCGTCCTCCTGGGTGTGGCCCGGGGTCAGCCACAGCGTCGATCGCGGGGAGATGTGGTACCCGTCACCCGGCATGTCGAGCCAGAGGTCGTCCCGGTAGCGTGCCCAGAAGTCGACGACCTCGGCGTTGGGGAAGAGCGCGATGTTCATCGTGTGGTCGGGATGGTGGTGGCTCAGGAAGATGTGGGTCACCGCCTCCGGGCGGACGCCGAGCGCCGCGAGCGGGTCAAGGATCAGCGATCGCCGCGCGACCATCCCGGGATCGGTGACGATCAGGGCGTCGCCGTCGCGGACGAGGGTGATCGACGACGCGGTCCGCTCGCCCGTGTACCCGGCGTGCAGGAGGTCGACCGACGTCATGGCCGGCGATGCTAGCGCGTCGCGCCGTGCGGGATTCGGCCGGGTCGGCCGACGCGACGCTGCGAGACTCGGAGCCATGAACGCCACGACGGACCAGCAGGCCGATCTCGTGCTGCTGAGCGGCCGGATCGCCACGATGGACAACGCCCGCTCGTGGGCGACCGCGCTGGCGGTCGCGGGCGGTCGGATCACGGCAGTCGGCCCTGACCGCGCGGTCCGCGAGCACATCGGGCCGAGCACGCGGGTCATCGAGCTGCGTGGCCGGACCGTCACGCCGGGCTTCCAGGACGCTCACGTCCATCCGGTCCACGGCGGGCTGTCGATGCTCCGCTGCGACCTCCATGAGGACCTGGAGTCCGGTCCGGGGTTCGACCGGATCGAGGCGTACGCGCGGTCACATCCGGACGAGACCTGGATCCGCGGCGGCGGCTGGTACATGGCGTCGTTCGAGGGAGGCACGCCACGGCGCGAAGACCTCGATCGGATCGTGCCCGACCGGCCCGCCTTCCTCACCAACCGCGATGGCCACGGGGCGTGGGTCAACTCGAAGGCCCTCGAGGTGGCAGGGATCACCGCCGACACCCCCGACCCGGCGGACGGCCGGATCGAGCGTGACCCCGACGGGACGCCCTCCGGCACGCTCCACGAGGGCGCGATGGACCTCGTGGCCCGGTTCATGCCGGACGACACGCCGGCAGAGCTCGAGGAGGCGCTGCGTCTCGGTCAGCGACATCTGCACGGCTTCGGGATCACCGCCTGGCAGGACGCGATCGTCGAGCCGCACACCGAGGAGCGCGCCTATGTCGCCCTCGCCTCGAGCGGTGAGCTGACGGCTCGCGTCGTCGGCGCCATGTGGTGGGAGCGCTCGCGGGGCGCGGAGCAGATCGAGGAGTTCGTCGAACGACGCCGAGCGACGTCGATCGGACGCTATCGGGCGACCAGCGTGAAGCTGATGATGGACGGCGTTCTCGAGAACTTCACCGGCGCGATGCTGGAGCCCTACGGCGACGGCATGGGCGGCACGACCGAGAATCGAGGCCTCCTCCAGATCGACCCGGAAGGGCTGGCGACGTGGCTCCCGCGGCTCGATGCCCTCGGGTTCCAGCCGCACTTCCATGCGATCGGCGACCGCGCGGTCCGCGCGGCCCTCGACGCCGTCGAAGCGGCACGCCGTGCGAACGGCCCGTCCGACACGCGACCACACATCGCCCACATCCAGGTCATTCACCCGGATGACATCGCCCGCTTCCGACAGCTCGACGTGGCGGCCAACGCGCAGCCGCTGTGGGCAGGACACGAGACCCAGATGGACGTCCTGACGATCCCATTCCTCGGTGATCGCTGGACGTGGCAGTACCCGTTCCGCTCGCTGCGCGCCGCCGGCGCAGTCATCGCGATGGGTTCCGATTGGAGCGTGTCCAGCCCGAACCCGCTCTGGGAGATGCACCTCGCGGTCGAGCGCCGGCCGCCGGCCTTCTATGGAGGCGAGCTCCCGGTGTTCCTGCCTGAGGAGCGCCTCGAGCTCATCGATGCGCTCGCCGGGTTCACGGTGGGATCGGCGTACGTGAACCACCTCGATACCGAGACCGGCTCGCTCGAGGTCGGCAAGCTCGCCGACCTGGCCGTCCTCGATCGCGACCTGTTCGACCGGGGCTCGGGGGCGATCGGCGACGCCCACGTCATCGGCACATTCGTGGAGGGCGTGCCCGTCTTCGAGGACGCCGCTGCGCTGGGCGGCTGACCCGCTCGCCAAGGACCGCTCATCGGACGACCCCAGCGGGCATGGACGGATGACGATGCCGATTCGGCATCAAAGGTCGGTATCGCCGCAAGCCGCGCGGGGCGATGCTCCGACTGCGCAACCCGGAACGATCCGGAGACGCAGAAAGGAGCGAACAAGGCATGAACGCACTGGCGATCCTGTACGTGAACGCCCATCTGCAGGACATCCTCGACGACGCCGCTGAGCAGCGTCGGCTCCAGGTCGAGCGGCCCTCCGCCGTCGACCGGATCCGCTCCGCTGCGTCGAAGGCACGGGCCTCCCTGGCCATGCCGCTCGACAACCGCGGCTGGATGTTCCGGGCGCTTGACGACTCGCCCAACCGGAGCTGAACCCTCCTCCTTCAGCTTCGTCCACGACCCACGACGACCCCCGTTCCTCCGACGGGGGTCGTCGTTTTCGTTCATCGCCTGCCCCTAGGCCTCGTCGGGCAGGTCGTCCGGGACGTCGACATCGCGCAGGGTCCCGCCGGCCGGATCGGCGGGCTTCCAGACCGAGGGTGCGATGACCTCGACGTCGAGCTGTTCGAGGAGCGCTCGCAGGCGCCGCTCGCCATCGGCCAGCAGCCGGTCGGCGGCCGGTGCCGCGGCCGACCGGCGCACCGCCATAGGTAATGGACGCGGGCCACCGTCGTCGGCCAGCACGGCCGCCTCGTGCCGCGCGAGCCCGTCGGCAAGGATGCGCAGGACGTCGCCCACCAGCGTGGGCATGTCGCCGCCCACCACGAGGACGGCCTCGACTCCGGGGTCGAGGGCACGGAGGCCGGCCGACACCCCGGCGAGCGGGCCCTCGAAGGGCCGGTCGTCATCGACGACGTCGATGTCCGGACGGAGATCCGGCAACGCCGACCGTGGACCGACGACCACGAT
>DATBMM010000046.1:0-3236 GCA_036554825.1 Candidatus Limnocylindrales bacterium | reverse complement strand
GTCGGCTCGCTGGCCGCCGCGACGCCCGCCGAGGTCCTTCGTGCGTGGCAGGGCCTCGGCTACGACCGGCGGGCGCTGGCGCTGTGGCGCGCCGCCCGCATCATCCGCGACGAGCATGGCGGGCGGGTCCCCGACTCCGTCGAGGCGCTCGATGCGCTGCCGGGCGTCGGCCCGTACACCGCGCGAGCCGTCGCCGCGATCGCGTTCGACCGGCCGGTCGGTGCGGTCGACGTCAACGTCAAGCGCGTCATCGATCGACTGCTTGGCGGCCAGGAGGGTTTGCCCGCGTCGGACGTCCAGGCGATCGCGGACGCGGCTGTCGCATCCACCGATCCCGCCACGTGGACGCATGCCGTGATGGATCTCGGCGCCATGGTCTGTCGGCCTCGCACCCCGCGTTGCGACGCCTGCCCGGTCCGCCGATGGTGTGCCTATGCCCTGGCGCCGACCACGCCGACCACGCCGACCACGCCGGCACGATCCGCGACGAGCCCGACCCGCCCCAGGACGCCGTTCCCGGCCACCACACGCTGGCTGCGCGGCCGCATCCTCGATCGACTGCGCGAGGCACCGGTCGATGCCTGGGTGGCGCTCGATGCCGGGATCGGCACGCACGCACTCGATCGCGTCCACGCGGCGGCGACCGATCTTGCCACGGATGGACTGGTCGAGCTCCAACGTCGCACGGCGACCGGTCTGCACGCCCGACTCGCCACCGGCTGAGTCGGCCACGCTCGTCGGCTACCCTTGAACGGCCATGTCGACCAGCCCGGCGGCGAGCGGGACCGGGACCGCGCCGCTCCCCGCCGATGACCCCGCCCTCTTCGAGCTCGACTTGCGCGGCCTGCGCCATCGGTGGGCCGACCGGGCCGCCATGGCGCCCATCGGCGCCGAGGCGATGCGCGGTGCCGACCGCCGCGCACAGGCACTCGGCGTCAAGGAAGAGCGGCTGATGGAGCATGCCGGCACCGCGGTGGCCGCAGCGGCGCGCGCGTTGGCCGTCGACACCGACCGCTGGGGCAAGGGCCCGATCGTGATCCTGGCTGGACCCGGCAACAACGGCGGTGACGGATACGTCGCCGCGCGCCGGCTGGCCCTCAACGGCGGGAAGGTGGTGGTCGCGGTGGTCACCGGCGAGACCCGCCCGACCAACGCGGCGTCGGCGAAGAACTGGGATCGCATCGCCAACGATCGCGGCATCGCCAAGGTCCAGCTTCCGGTCGCCCGCGACGTCGCCATGTTCGGCCAGGACATCGACAAGGCCGCCGTCATCGTCGACGCGCTGCTCGGGACCGGCGTGCTCGGCCCGCTGCGCGAGCCGGTCCGGACCGCCGTCGAGGTCATCGACCGCGCGCACCGTGCCGGTATCCCTGTCGTGGCCGTCGATACGCCGACCGCCGTCGACCTGTCGAGCGGCGAACCATCGGACCCGGCCGTCATCGCGGACCTGACCGTGACCTTCCATCGGCCCAAGACGGGGCTCCTCACGCGCCGGGGGGCGGCCCATGCCGGCCGCATCCTCGTCGCGCCGATCGGCATCCCACCGGAAGCCGATCGTGGTTGAGTCGGGAGCTCCTCGTCAGCAGCCTGGCTGGCCGCAGGTCGTCCTCGTCGCCGGGGCCGTGGTCGTCGTCGTCCTGGGCGCCGCGGCACTCACCGGGATGCTGCCCGGCCCGCTCCAGCGAGCGATCCAGGACGGCCCCGTGCTCATCGGCGTCCTGATCGTCGGGACCGGCTGGCTGCTCTGGCGTATCGCCCACGGGCGCCCGGCAAGCCCCGACCAGTGATCGCCCGATCCTCGATGCCGGCGGCGACGCCGGGCCCGCTCGTGCGCCGGGCGGCGGACCTTGCCCGGCTCGCCGATACGCGCTGGGATGTGCTGATCGTCGGGGGTGGCATCGTCGGCGCGGGGGCGCTGCTCGACGCGGCCTCGCGCGGCCTGTCGGCCGCGCTCATCGAGCAGGATGACATCGCGGTCGGGACGTCCTCGCGCTCGTCGCGTCTCATCCACGGTGGGTTGCGCTACCTCGAGCAGGTCCACCTCCCGCTGGTCCGCGAGGCCCTCGCCGAACGGCGTCGGCTGCTGCGGAACGCGCCGCACCTCGTGAGCCTCGAGCCACAGCTCTTCCCGATCTACGGCATCCCGTTCCTCCACAAGGCGTTCTATGACGCCGGGCTGACGCTCTACGACATCCTCGGCGCGCGGCACGACGGCGGCTGGCACCGACGACTCGACGTCCGGGGGGCCCTCGAAATCTGGCCGTCACTCCATCGCGCTGGCCTCCGTGGCGGGCTGCTGTACCACGACGGGGTCGAGGACGATGCGCGCTTCGCCTTGGCCGTCGTCCGGACCGCGCTGGCGTTGGACGCGGCACCGATCGCGGTCACCCGCGTTCGCGCGACCGGCCTGGCGACTGCATCGGACGCCGGGTCGGCGTCGGGCCGAACGGTTCGCGCGCGGGACCTCGTCGGCGATGCCGAGCTCGAGATCCGCGCGGCGGCCGTCGTCGATGCGACGGGGGTCTGGGCGACCGACCCTGGCCACCCGTTCGATGGGTCGACGATGCGGATCCTGCCGAGCCGCGGCGCCCATCTCGTGGTCCGCCGGGACCGGATCCCCGCGACCGCCGGGCTGACGATCCGGGTCCCAGGCAGGGTCGTGTTCTTCATCCCGTGGCCCGATCACTGGTTGATCGGCACGACCGATGCCCCGTACGAAGGATCGCCCGACCGCGTGGCGGCCACCGGCCGCGAGGTCGACGAGCTGCTCGGGACGGTGAACGCGACGCTTGACGTGGACCTGACGCGCGACGATGTGGTCGGCACGTACGCCGGGCTGCGGCCACTCATCGCGCCCTCGCACGGGTCGACGGTCAAGGCGTCGCGCGAGCACCGCATCACCGCCGAGGCCGACGGCGTGGTTCGCGTGGCGGGCGGCAAGTACACGACCTACCGGGTCATGGCCCGCGACGCCGTCGACGCGGCGATCGGGAAGGCTCTTGCCCGCGATCGACCGAGCCGGACCGGGGAGCTGCCACTCGCCGGTGCCGCCGACGCTGCAGCGCGCGGGGCCATCGTCCGCGAGGTCGAAAGCCTACTGGCGGATGCACCGGTCCACAGGGACGCCGCCAGCCGTCTCGCGGCCCGGCACGGCACCGAGGCCCCACACGTGGCGAGACTCGGTCAGGGACTGGACCTGCTCCGACCGCTGGTGCCCGACCGGCCGTTCCTCGAGG
>DATBMM010000041.1:0-7037 GCA_036554825.1 Candidatus Limnocylindrales bacterium | reverse complement strand
AGCTGTCCCAGGCGTCGGTGTGCGAGTCGAAGTCGATGACCGCGACCGGACCCTTCGTGCGCGTCGCCCGCAGGTGCGGCAGCGTGCAGGCGTGGTCGCCGCCGATGAGCAGCGGGATGACGCCCGCCTCGACGATCGGCGCGACCTCCCGCTCGATGGCCTCGTAGCTGCGCTCGATGTAGCCGGGGACGATCGCCACGTCGCCGTAGTCGACGCAGGACAGGATGTCGAACGGCTTGACGTCGAGGTTCGCGTTGTACGGCCGCAGCATCACGCTCGCGGCACGGACCCCGTTCGGTCCGAACCGGCCACCGGCGCGGTAGGTCACGCCCGTATCGAACGGCACGCCGACCACAGCCAGGTCGACGTCCTCGAGCGTCCGGACGTAGGGGAGCCGGGCGAACGTCGACGGGCCGGTGAAGCGCGGGCTCTTGAGCGAGTCCTCCGGGACGTAGCGGGGCGGTCCGGAGCGCGGGGCGCCCCGCGGGCTCATCCCTCCGGTGCCTCGAGCTCGCCGGGATCGGCGAAGGCCGTGCCACCGCGCGACGCGCCGGTCGCCGACATCGCCTCGCGATAGACGGCGATCGCGTCGTCGACGCAGCACACGATGAGGTCCCCGGGCATCGCCCGACGGAGAGCGGTGCGCACCGCGGTCATCTCGTCGAGCACCTTCTCCGCCCGGCCGGTCCGGGCCTCGCCGGTGGCCTTGGCGGAGCGCACGCCCTCGATGACGTTGGTCGCGGTCTCGCCGGGTGCTCGCCCGCGAAGGTTCTTGTCCTCGCGCACGATGATCTCGTCGAAAGAGCGGGCGGCGATGGCGCCGTACATGCGCTGGTCCTCGTCGCGGCGATCGCCGGGGATGCCGAGCACGCCGATCGCGCGCCCGTTGCGGACCGCCGGAGTGCGGGCCCCGATGCGACCCGCCTTGGTCTGCGGCTCGACCATCATCCGGTCGACGAAGTCCGCCAGCTGGCGCATGCCATCGACGTTGTGGCAGTAGTCGATCACCACCCGGACGCCACCGACGTCGAGGAGGTTCAGGCGCCCCGGGGCCTGGAAGAACGACGTCGAGAAGGTGCGCAGGCCCTGGCGGATGTCGTGGAGGTGCGCCCCCGATGCCCATGCCGCAGCGGCCGCCGCGAGCGCGTTGGCCACGTTCATCCGGGCCCGGCCGCCGAAGGTGGCGGGGATGAGGTGCGTGTAGAGGACCGGCATCTTGCGGCTGCCGAGCCGCAGCACGATGAGCTCGCCCTCCTTCGTCGGCTCGAGGGCGAATGCGGCGTTGCCGCGGGAGGTATGGCCATCGACCCGGTCGAAGCCGTCCTCGCCCTTCTCGGTCGCCATCGTGAAGAGCACCACGCGGCCCGCACAGTGGCGACCCATCCGGTACACGTGCGGATCGTCGGCGTTGAGGACGGCGGTCCCGGAACGGGGAACCGCCTCGACCACGACGCCCTTGACGTTGGCCAGCTGGCCGATCGAGTCGATGCCGCCCAGGCCGAGGTGATCACCGGTCACGTTCGTCACCACGGCGACGTCGTTGCGGTCGTAGCCGAGGCCCTCGCGCAGGATCCCGCCACGGGCCACCTCGAACACCGCGGTGTCGACGGTCGGGTTCTGCAGCACCATCTGGGCCGACTTGGGCCCGGACATGTCGCCCTTCTTGATGAGGCGCCCGTCGACCACGATGCCGTCGGTCGACGTCATGCCGACCCGCCGGCCCATCAGCTTCAGGATGTGGGCGATCATCCGGACGGTCGTCGTCTTGCCGTTGGTGCCGGTCACGGCAAGGATCGGGATGCGCGACGGGTTGCCGGGCGGGAACAGCCCGTCGATGACGGGGCGGGCGACGTATTGCGGCTCGCCCTCGGTCGGGTGCGTGTGCATCCGGAAGCCGGGCGCGGCGTTGACCTCGACGATGGCACCACCGGTCTCGCGCACCGGGGTCGTGATGTCGGGGCAGATGAAGTCGATACCGGCGACGTCCAGCCCGACGATCTGGGCCGCGGTCTCGGCGATCTCGACGTTGTCCGGGTGGGCCTCGATCGTCCGGTCGATCGACGTGCCACCCGTCGACATGTTGCCGGTCAGCGCGAGTTTCACCCAGGTGCCGGCGGGCGGCACGTCATCCAGCTCGAAGCCCTGGGCTCGGACCAGCTCCTCCGCCGCCTCGTCGACCTTGATCCGGGTCAGCACCTTCTCGTGACCGATGCCACGGCGCGGGTCCTGGTTGGCGATGTCGACCAGCTGGCGGACCGAGTGCTGGCCGTCCCCGGTGACGCTCGCCGGGACGCGCTGGGCGATGGCCGCGACCTTGCCGCCGATGACCAGGCAGCGGTAGTCGTTGCCGGCGACGTAGGTCTCGACCACCACGTCGCCCGAGCGACTCTGCGCCAGGGCGCCGTGGAACGCGGCACGGACCTGTTCCTCGCTGCGCAGGTCGAGGTGGACACCGCGGCCGTGGTTGCCGTCGAGGGGCTTGACCACGCACGGGAAGCCGAGGCGCTTCGCCACGGCGGCGGCCTCATCCTCCGAGGTCACCACATCGGCGCGCGGGACCGGCAGTCCGGCGCTGTCGAGGAGTCGGTTGGTCAGGCTCTTGTCGGACGCGATGTCGACGCCGATGGCCGACGTCTTCGAGGTCATCGTGGCCCGGATGCGCTGCTGGTGGACACCGTGGCCGAACTGCACGAGCGAGTGGCGATCGAGCCGGATGAATGGGATGTCGCGGCTCACCGCCTCGTCGATCAGGGCCTGGGTCGATGGACCGAACGCCTGCCGCTCGGCGAGCCGGATGAGCCGCTCGAGCTCGTTGGCGAAGTCGAAGAAGTGGTCGGCGTCGTCCGGCGCGACGAGGTGGTTGACGAGCGCGACGGCCATCCGGCCCGCCTCGAGCCCGACCGCCTCCTCGCGGTACTCGAAGATGCAGTTGTACTGGCCATGCACGCCGGCGGAGCGCGTCTTGCCGTGCCGGACATCGGTGCCGGCGAGGTTCTGGAACTCGAGGGCGATGTGCTCGGCGATATGGCCGGCCCACGTCCCTTCGGTGAGGCGCGTGATGAAGCCGCCCCGGCGGCCGAGCGAACAGGCGTGGTCCTCGAGGGTCGGCAGCAGCGCGATCAGTGCGTCGCTGAAGCCCGGGATCCGGTTCGACGGGAAGTCCTCGAGGCTGCCGAGATCGACGAGCATGCGGATGACCGGCTCGCGCGCCCAGTAGTTCGGGCCGCGCAGGACGCGGGTCTCGAGGATGCGCAGCGTCGGCTGCGGGACGGTCGGGACCGCGGTCGCCGGGGGCGTCGCAGCAGCCTTCCTGTCGGCGCGCTTCGCTCGGGGGCGCTTGGGCTTGGCGGTCGGCTCGGCCGTCTCGGTCACGCTCGCCCTCCTGCGGTGGACGCCAAGGGCGTCAGTGTACTGGTGCGTGTGGGGCGAGTTAGCTCGAGGCCGCCTCGCCGCCGGGGAGGGCGTGCAACGTCGGCGACACGATGCGCTCGCGCCGCTGGAGGTCGAACCGGTAGCCCGCCGGCAGGGAGTGCAGCACGACGCCACTGATCATCAGCGGTCGATGGCCCTTGACCTCCCAGGCATCGGTCTCGGAGCGGGCGCCGTCGACGACGGTGATCGACCCGCGGCCGATGACCTCCATCACGTGGTCGGGACCCACCACGCCGGCCGTGTCCTCGTCCACGCCCAGGCCGAGCAGTGACGGGTTCTGGGCGATGAGGCTGAGGAGCCGTCCGAGCCGGTTCCGTTGCTGAAAATGCTGGTCGATGATCACGCCCGGCAGGACCCCGAGGCCAGCCGCGATCTGGGCCATCCGGTGCTTCGGCGTGGCCCCCGACGCACCGAACGCGATCATGTGGCTGGACATGGCCGAGGCGCCCGCGCTCGTCCCGGCGATGACGGCACCCTTGCGGAACTGTTCGAGCACGACGTCGGCAAGACGCGTCCCGCCGATGGTCGACGACAGGCGGAGCTGGTTGCCGCCGGTCATGAACACGCCCGTCGCGTCGCGCAGGGCGAGTCCGACGGTATCGTCGTTGGCCTGGGCGCGCGTCATGGCATGGATGGCCCGCACCTTCCCGACGCCGAGCTCGCCGAGCACCTGCTTGTAGCGCTCGCCGGCGAGCTCTCCGAGCGACGAAGCGGTCGAGATGACGACGACGGTCGCATCGCGACCGCCGGCGAGGCTGGCGAACCGGCTGAGGATGACGCGGTCGCGGACCTTGTCCTCCGCGCCGCCGATGATGATGACGTGTCCGTCGCTCAAGTGGTGGCTGGGCTCCTGCGAGATCGCCTACGGCGTCGATTCGTTCGCGACAGGATACCGGACCGCCTGGCCGTGACGGCTGCGCGGCGGGGATGCCGTGCGAGAATGCCGCCGCCATGGCCGACGTTCCGCGTCCACCGGAACTGCACCCCGTCCCGGGCTCGGCCCGGGGGCGCGGTCGCGTGGTCGTCGGCTGGCAGGACCTGTTCGGCGAGCCGACGCGTCGGCGAGCCGGCGTCTATCGGCGGGCGATCCGGCGCGAGATCTCCCGGCTGCGCGATCCCCATCACATCGTGGCGATCGTGCTCATCAGCCTCGTCTTCTCGCTCCTCGCGGCGGGCATGATCGGCCGCGGCGAGGCGGCCGGGGCGGACGCCCGCGCGTACTGGGCCGGCGTGCGGATCTGGCTGAACGGCGGCGACCCGTATCACCCCACCGGGCCGTTCCTGCCGTATGTGTACGCCCCGTGGATGCTGCCGCTGTTCGCGCCATGGGCCCTGTTGCCGTGGGACGTCGCGTGGGTCGTGTGGCGTGTCGGGACGATCCTGTTGCTGCTCTGGACCGTGGACTGGGCGTTCCGTCGTCGTCCGCTGCTGACCGCGCTGATCATCGTGCTGCTGGCCTTCCCCGTCGGCGCCAACCTCGACACGGGCAACATCAACCTGCAGCTGACGTTGATGCTCTGGGCGGCACAGTTCACCGGTCCGCGGCTCGGTGGGGCGCTGTGGGCCCTCGCGACCTGGATGAAGTGGGTCCCGGCCATCGTCTGGCCCGTCCTGCCATGGGCGACCCGTCGGTGGGGTCTCGGCTGGCTCGCCGTCTGCATCGCGCTGAGCGTCCTGCTGCTGCCGCTGACGATCCTGCAGTTCCAGGCGTTGTTCGGGTTCGGGGCGCGACCGATCCGGCTCGACTACCTGGTGTACCTGTGGGCGTTCGTCCCGTGGCTGTATCGATGGCTGGACGCCCGGAGGGTGGAGAGGCCGCGAGCGGCAACGGCGTAGGCCCCGGCCCCGGGCGCTGCGTCGTGCCTCGGCCCCCGAGGCTGCCTCGCGCCTCAGCCGAGGGTCACGGCTCTCCCCGCACGGACGAGGTGGCGGTCTGTGGCGCCGGGCGCGGCATACGCGAAGAGCGAGCGGTCGAGCGAATACAAGCCGGTGCTCGCGACCTCGAACCGACCCAGCCGGAACGTGAAGACCGGGTTCTCGGTATTCCCGGCGTAGTGCGTGAGGCGGCCGTCCGCGCCGAGCACGGCCAGGTTGGCCTGGCCGCCGAACGTGTCGTGCAGGGACTTCAGCTGGTCACCGGGGGGCCGATCGTCGCGCCAGGCGTCCTCGAGCCAGCGGGCCGCGACCTCCGTGTCGGCGCGACCGTGGATGCGACGTTCGTCCTGGTAGCGGACCCGCGCCTTCCGCCAGTCACGCAGGTCGCCGTTGTGCGAGAACGAGAATCGACCCGCCGGGTCGTCGAACGGCTGCGCGTCCGGCATCTGGAGCGTCGAGAGGCGGGACGGCCGGCGAAGGTGGACCAGGAGTGCGGTGGTCGCCTCGGCGCCTACACGATCCCGGCCGTCGTGATCGTCGCGGAACGCCCGGAGGTCACGGTGGCTGCAGACGCGGCCGTCAGCGCGGACCCACGCCGCACCCCAGCCGAACCCCGCCAGTCCGTAGCGCTCCAGCCGCTCCGCGAATGGCCACAGCTCGGCGATCCGAAACGGCCCGTCGGCGCATGCCACGAACTGCTCGCACATGGCCCGCGATGATACGCGTCGGGCTGCTCAGTCACCCGTGAACGATTGCCAGCCGTCGGTCGTCAGGTCGAGTCGACGGGACCCGCACGCTGAGGGAGAGGAGTGCTGGCAAGCCGCACCGTGCCAGGGACCATCGACGACCGCGCGACGGCCTTCGCCGCATTGCTCGACCGTGGGCTCGACTCGCATTATCGACTCGCCGCCGTGATCCTGGGCGACCCGGTGGAGGCCGAGGACGCCGTCCATGACGCCGCCGTGGTGGCGTGGCGCGGGTTCGCCGGCCTGCGCGAGCCCGACCGATTCGAGGCATGGTTCGCGCGGATCGTGGTGAACGGCTGTCGCGATCGCCTCCGCGCGCGTCGCCGTCGGCCGGTGGTGGTCCCGATCCCGGCCCTCGACGACGACACGCGCTCCCGAGCGGCGGGTCTCGCCGCCCCAGAGGCGACGAGCCAGTTGGTCACCCGGGACCTGCTGGGTCGTGCCTTCGCCGCGCTCGACCCCGATCACGCCGTCGTGGTCGTGCTCCGCTACTACGTGGACCTGACCGTGCCCGAGATCGCCGATCGGCTCGGCATCGCCCAGGGCACCGTGAAATCCCGCCTGCATCACGCGCTCCGCCGGCTCCGCTCCGCCGTCGAACGCGCCGAGGAGATGGACCGATGACCGACGACCGCTTCGATCGCGAGCTGCGGGCGTTCTTCGCCGCTCGATCGCAGGCCGAGGCGCCGGCGGGACTTCGGGCTCGCCTCGCGACGATCCCCCTCGAGACACCGGTGGCGAAGCCACGTTGGCAGACGCGGTCGACCCGGCTGTGGCGCGGCACCCTCGGGCTCGCGACAGCCGCGGCGCTCGCCCTCCTGGCGATCGCCCTGCTGAGCCAGGTCGGGCGCGTTCGTGACGACGACACGGTCGGCGCGCCGTCGGCGGCACCGGCGCCGGGCGGACCGCCGTTCATCGTCGCGCCGGATGGGTTCTTCACCCCGCTGGCGATGGCCGACGCCCAGGTCCGGCTGGGTCGGGTCT
>DATBMM010000365.1:0-4895 GCA_036554825.1 Candidatus Limnocylindrales bacterium | reverse complement strand
GGGGACCAGGGCGGCGACGCCGGGCAGCACCTGGTCGCGAGTCACCGCGGCGCCCCCGGCCGCCAGCACGTCGTCGTACGCGGCACCGGCCCGAGCGGCGTCGAGCATCGCGTCGCAGATGAGGGCGATCGCCTCCGGGGCGTTCAGCAGGAGACCCCGATCACGATGGCGCCGTGCCAGCTCGGCCGCCGTGAAGATGAGCAGCCGCTCTTCTTCCCACGCCGTCAGCCGCATGGCCGCATCGTAGCGACCGGGCGGTGGCCGCAGGGCTACGCGGGCGACGGTCGGGGTCGAGCGATCTCCCAGGCTCGCGAGTCGACCGGCACGCCGGGCTTCGCCCGGACGTACATGCCCACGCCGACGGCCGTCGCCGCGGCACACAGCAGCAACCCGCTCGTGACATCGACGAGCCCGATCTGCAGCAGCGCGCTCATGAGGAAGGCCGCCACGATGCCGCGGGCGCCGGTGACGGCGTTCCAGCCGGCCATGGCGGCCGCCCGCGACGCGAGCGGCGTCTGGTCGCTGACGACGGCCGCGATCCCGACGTCGATCGAGGCGCTCGCCGTGCCGGCCGCCAGCGCCCCGACCCAAAGGACGGCGACGTGGGGCGCGATCGCGTAGCCGACCAGGGCGCCGAGCCCGATCGCGCCGCCGAGACGGAGCACGGTCAGCGGCCCGTGCCGGTCGGCGACGGCGCCCCACAGCGGGAAGGCGATCGTCGTCGATGCGGCCGTGATGATGCCGATCAGGCCGACGTCGGCGAGCGACAGGTCGAGGCGATCCACGTACACCAGTGCGAAGAGCGGTGCCGCCGCGATGAAGCCGCCACCGTAGAACCCTTGGGCGAGGGCCATCCGAGCGAGCACCGGCCGCTCCCGCAAGGCACGGATCGACTCGCGGGCCGAGAAGCGCGGTGCCCGCTCGTCGGATCGGGCTCGCAGTCCCGTATACGCCAGCGCACAGGCGATGCCGATCATCCCGGCCATCGCCACGGCCGGCGGCCCGCCGAGCCGGTCGGCGACGAGGCCGCCCGTGAACGCGGCCAGGGCTCCAGCGGCGGCCCGGCCCATACCGACGACGCCCACGATCCGGCCACGCAGCCGCGCCGGGTACAGCGCGCCCCACAGCCGGAGATGGAACGGGCCGCCGAGCGACACGCTCAGCCAGAAGACGGTCGCGACGAGCACCATCACCGCCGGATGCGGGGCGATGACGAGCAGGACGAGCGCGCCGGCGCCGAACGCGCGGACTCCCGCGAGCTGGCGAGCGGAGCGCGGCCCGACCCGACCGGCGAACGCCCCCAGGAAGTTGGCGACGAAGGGGGCGGCTGCGAGCGCCGAGAGGCCAAGTGGTTCCAGCCCACCCCGTCGAGCGATCGTCGGAAGCAGGGCGTTGACCAGCGCCATCGTGACGCCGATCCCGACCGCCGCCACGAGGTCGAGCGCCAGGTTGCGCGCGACCACGCGCTGGCTGGGCGACGGAGCGAATGACGGCCGGAACACCACGTACCTCGAAGCGCCCTGCTGGCCTGCGAGGTGAGCTGTCGGGCTCGGCGTGGGCCGCCGGCGCGGACGATCCGCGCTTCGCCCCCGAAGGGTGGGTCCCCCGTCCTCGATCGAGGAGGTTCGGCCGTCGCCAACGATAGCAGCCCCTGACGTTCCGGACAGCGAGCCGATGGTCCGGGGTCGGACGGAGGTACGGCCGCCGCGTCCACCCCGGGGTCAGCCGTCGGCCGTGCTCCCTCGGTTGACCAGGAAGATCGCCGAGATCGCCAGGATCGTCGAGAGGCCGATGAAGACGGTGATCTCCTCGCCGGCGAGGAGCCAGCCGAGCAGCACGGCAACGATCGGGTTCACGTAGGCGTGGGTCGCGACCAGCGTCGGCGGGAAGTGCTTCAGCAGCCACGAGTAGGCCGTGAACGCCACGAGCGACCCGAAGACGATCAGGTACACCAACCCGACGACGGACCGCTGGGTCACCTGGTCGATATCGAACCGCTGGAACTCGCCGACGACCAGGGCGCCGATGAAGAGCATCACCGAGCCACTGATCAGCGGCAGGGCGGCGTTCATGGCGGAGTCCTCGGACGTCTGCAGGCGCCTGGCGTAGACGATGCCGACCGCCCAGGCGACCGCACTCCCCAGCACGGCCAGGAGGCCGATGAGCACGGCGGTGTCGGTGGTGACCTCGGGGCGGAACAGGACGATGACGCTCAAGGCCCCCAGGATCAGTCCGCCGTACGTGGGGAGCCTGGGGGCCGGGCCGAGCCTGAGCAGCGGCAGCAGCAAGGCCACGATCGCCGGTTCGATGGCGATGATGAGCGCCGCCATGCCCGACGGGACCGTCAGCTCGCCCCAATGCAGCAGCCCGTGGCTGATGAAGAAGAACAGGAAGCCGAGGATCAGCCCGTTGCGCCAGGCGGCGCGCGTCGGCTGCTCGCCGCGCGACCACGCCCAGGCAAGGAGGATCGCACCGGCCACGAGATGGCGTGACCCGGCCGCGACCAGCGGCGGGATGCTTTCGACAGCGAAGCGGATCGCAAGGAACGTCGAGCCCCAGACGACATAGATCGCGAAGAAGGCCAGGACGACGTGCAGTCGCGGGACGCGCCTCGGCTGCTCAGGCTGATCGCGCATAGGGAAGGGGGAAACCTACAGCACCCGAACGGACCTCGTGGTAGGATGGATACTCAAACCGAACCGACGTTCGGTCCTGTGGGGATGCGTGGTTTCGACAGGGCCTGGTTGTCGGAGAACGCGAGCCGAGGTGCCGTCAGGCCTCGTAAAACAGGCGGCAAATCGAAGTACCTGGCAACCGCCAGTCGACTCTCGCCCTCGCGGCCTAAGGCCGTAAGGTGAGCGTGGAAGCTGCCTCCGCCTCGCGGGCAGTGGAAGCGTCATGCAGCGGGGCTGCGATCCGGATCAGCGTCGCGTAGTCCGGAGTCAAGCCCGATCTAGGGGCACGTGACTGGACCGTCCGGCAGGGTGCCGATGCCCGTTCGGGCGGTCGACGACAAACCATCGGACACGCTCGTAGTGGTCTCCGGCGAAGGGTCTTGGACGGGGAGTTCGACTCTCCCCCATCTCCACCACCACCACGATGCATGAGGGCTCCGACCGCCCTGCATCACGGCATGTAGATCTGTGCCCCAGGCTCGCCCCCAGCGTCGCCATGTCCGCCGGCGACCAGGACGCGGCCATCCGCAAGCAGCGTGGTGGTGTGGCCGTAGGTTGTAAAGCGAAGTTCCGCGGCCGGTGCGAACGACGCGCTGACGGGATCGAACAGCTCGCATCCGCGGATCGACTCGCCTGCGTCGAACCCGCCGGCGACGAGGACCCGGCCATCGTCGAGCAGCGTCATCGTGTGAAAGTTCCGGGCCGAGACGAGGGCGCCCGCCGGCGAGAACGTATCGGTGTCGGGGTCGTAGATCTCGGCTGAGGCGAGCTGATACTGATCCGGTGGTCCGAGACCGCCACTGACGAGGACCCTTCCCTCGCCGAGCGCCACCGCGGCATGGGTCTCGCGGGTCGTCAGCATCGACGCCGAGGGCGTGAAGCGCCCTGTGACGGGGTCGTAGATCTCGCTGCTGGCCAGCGTGTCGACGCCGCCGGATCCACCCACGATCAGCACGCGGCCATCAGGCAGCGAGGTCGCGGTGTGCCCGCTGCGCGGCGTCGTCATCGACCCGGTCGGCACGAAGCGCCCGGCGGCGGGGTCGAAGATGGTCGCCGTCGCCTCGGAACCGACCCCGCCGGCGATCAGGACGCGTCCGTCGGGGAGCAGGGTGGCGCTGTGTTCGGAACGCGCCGTGACCATCTCGACCTCCTCGAAGGTCCCGCTCCCTGGATCGAAGATCTCGGCGCTGGCGAGCGGGTGCCCGTTCCCCCCGTATCCACCGACCACGAGGACGCGGCCGTCCCTGAGGAGCGTTGCCGTCGATCGCTCCCGACCTGTGACCATCGGGGCAGTCGCGGTGAACGTGTCGCTGGCGGGATCGAAGATCTCAGCTGTCGGCCGTTGCCGGATCTGCTCCTCGCCGTACTCGACATCACCCCCCACCAGCAGCACGCGCCCGTCCGACAGGCGCGCCGCGGCGTGGCCGACCCGTGACGCGACCATCGAGCTGGTCTGGACGAAGCTGCCGGCATCCGGAGCCATCGTCGGCGTCGGCGTGGGGACCGGACGTGGCCCGGGAGCGACATAGCGCACCGTCAGCCAGTCCTGGAGCGCCCAGGTGTCCGTGTCCTCGTCGAACCGGACGCGCGGCCCAGACATGCGCGAACCGTCAGCACCGAAGCGCACGCGGACCTCCGCGGGCTGATCGATGCTCGGATCGAACACAGCGGTCACGATCACGGGTCCATCCGGCCAGCCACGCAGATCCGTCTCGTGGTGATAGCGACCGGCCTGGACGATGCCCGGTCCCAGAGTCAGGATGTCGCCGCCGGGCGCTTCTCCAGCATAGGTCGCCCAGATGTCGAGGCGACTCCCGTCCGGCAATGTCGTAAACACGTCAGTCCGCAGGACGGTTCCGTCGATCCGCGCCTCAAGCCGGTATCGCGGATCGGCGGGCAGGACCAAGTCGAGCGGGGTCGATCCGGTTCCAGTCGCGAACGACCAGAAGATGCTGAGGATCGGCGCGAACGTGACCCAGGCAGCAGCGAGCATGGACGCGACGACGATCCCCGCGATCAGGCGTCCGCGTCCGTTGCCCCTCATCGGTCGGACCGTCGGGGTCGAGGAACATATCCGTCGGTTTCCATCAGCGCTGCGACGGACCACCCCATCGAGCCGTGACGAACGGGCGCAAGGTCAGGGGGCGGCGCGGACCTCGATCCGCGGATCGTTCGTCCGGCTGAACGCGACCAGCGCCCCCGCCCCGACCAGGCACAGCA
>DATBMM010000318.1:0-13409 GCA_036554825.1 Candidatus Limnocylindrales bacterium | reverse complement strand
GACTCGCCGACGAGACCCATGATCTCGCCGCGGTCGACGTGGAAGTCGATGCCGTCGACGGCCCGGACGATGCCGTCGCGCGTGTAGAACGACGTCCGCAGGCCCTTGACCTCGAGGAGCGGCCGATCGCCGCGCTCGCGCTTCGGCCGGCGGCGGGAGGCCGGGACGAGCTCCTCGATGAGGTTGCCAGTGACCGATGGGTCGAGCAGGGTCTCGGTCGCTGTCCCCTCGACCGGGGTCGTCTCGTCGGTCACCGGTTCAGCCTTGGATCGAGCGCGTCGCGCAAGCCGTCGCCGAGCAGGTTGAAGCCGAGCACGGTCAGCGTGATGGCGAGGCCGGGCGCGAGGATGATATGTGGCGCGGTGAACAGCTGGTTGCGCTCGAAACCGATCATCGAGCCCCACTCGGCATTGCTCAGGTCGCCGGTCACGCCGACGAAGGCGAGGGCGGCGATCTCGAGGACCGCCCCGCCGATGCCGAGCGTGCCCTGGACGATGAGCGGTGTCAGCGAGTTCGGCAGGATCCGCCGGGCGAGGATGCCGAGCGACGACTCACCGAGCGCCCGCGACGCCGTCACGAAGTCGCTCTCGCGGGTGGCCAGCACGGCCGAGCGCGCCACCCGGGCATAGATGGGCACCGACACGATGCCGATCGCCAGCAGGGCGTTGACGAGGCTGCGGCCGGCCGCAGTGACGATGGCGATGGCCAGCAGGAGCGACGGGAACGCGAGGATCACGTCCATCAGGCGCATCAGGACGTTGTCCGTCCAGCCGCCGACGAAGCCCGCGAACGCGCCGATCAGCGAGCCGACGACGATCGCGAAGGCGATGGCCGCGAAGCCGATCGTCAGTGACGTCCGTGTCCCGTAGACGACGCGGCTGAACACGTCGCGGAAGTTGCCGTCGGTCCCGAAGTAGTGCTGCGGCTTGTCGGCCGGGCAGCCGAGCGCGTGGATGCACGAGCCCTCGCGCTTTTCGACGCCCTGCTCCTTGCCGAGCAGGCTCTGGTTCGGATCGTGCGTCGCGATGACCGGCGCGAAGATCGCGACCAGCACGAGGAAGAGCAGGATCACCAGCCCGACGACGGCCGAGCGCTGGCGGAGGATGCTCCCCAGCGTGTCGCGCCACAGGCTGGCCGGCTTGGTCCGCGCCAGCGGATCGGCCGTCGGCACCAGCGGGTTGAGCGGCGAGAGCGGGGTGTCGGGCGCGGTCATCGGTAGCGGATCCGCGGGTCGAGGTAGCCGTACGACACGTCGACGATGAGATTGACGAGCACGTACGTCACCGCGATGAGCAGGGTGAAGCTCTGGATCACGACGTAATCACGGCCGGTGATGGCTTCGAACAACGTCCTCCCGACACCGGCGAGGTTGAACACCGTCTCCGTCAGCACCGCCCCGGACAGCAAGAGCCCGAGCTGGAGGCCGATGATCGTCACGACCGGCAACAGCGCGTTGCGCGTCCCGTGCCGGAGGACGACCGCCCGCTCCTTGAGCCCCTTGGCCCGTGCGGTCCGGACGTAGTCCTGGCCGAGCACCTCGAGCAGGCTCGAGCGGGTGATGCGGGCGATGATCGCCAACGGGATCGTGCCCAGGGCGATGGCCGGCAGGATCAGGTGGCGGAGCGCATCCACCCAGGCACCCCACTGGCCGGTGATGAGCGCGCTGAACGTGTAGATGCCGGACAGGAAGTCGAGGATGCCGCGGGGCAGGCCCTGGAGGCCTTCGAGGCCCCACACTTCGACGAGGGGACGGACCTCCACGCCGGAGCTCAGCCGCCCGGACGGAGGCAGGGACAGCGGCGTGTCCTTGAGGACGATCGCGAACACGTACGCCAGCACGAGACCGAGCACGAAGACCGGCATCGACACGCCCAGGTTGGCGACGATCATCGAGCCGACGTCCACCGGCGAGTTGCGGCGGACCGCGGACAGCAGCCCGATCGGGATGCCGACGACGGTCGCAAAGAGCATCGCCAGCAGCGTGAGCTCGATGGTCGTGGGGAGGCGCTCGACCAGCAGTCTGGTCACCGGCCGCGAGTGCTTGATCGAGGTGCCCAGGTCGCCCGCGGCGAGCTGCCCGAGATAGCTCGTGAACTGGTTGTCGACGATCGTCGCGGGCACGTCGGCGACCCGGAACTCCCATGAGCTGCCCGCCTTGTACAGGCCTGGCGCGATGGCCTTGTCCAGGCCGTAGCGCACGATGAACGCGTCACAGACCGCATCCGTCGCCCGCTCGCCGAGGACGGCCCGGCACGGGTCGCCCGGGACGACGCGC
Source organism: Candidatus Limnocylindrales bacterium (assembly GCA_036554825.1). Lineage (GTDB taxonomy): Bacteria > Chloroflexota > Limnocylindria > Limnocylindrales > CSP1-4 > SPCO01. The sequence goes on along the minus strand of DATBMM010000318.1, from coordinate 11,134 downwards.
GCGAGGATGAACACGACGAACACGATCCCCAACAGGACGGGGATCGTGACCAGTAGCCGCCGGACGATGAATCGGGCCACGAGACGGGGCGCTCCTCCTGCTGTCCGAAGGTGCGGCGGGCCTCAGGATACGGCGAACGGGGGCGCCGTGATGGCGCCCCCGTTCGGGACGTGCGACGGAGTCGCGGTCTGGTTAGGCCGGCGGCGGGTTCAGGAACCCACCGAACAGGCCGGGGAAGTACTCGAACGCGCCCGAGCGCCCGACGTGCAACGGATGCTCCACGTCCCACTGGGCCGCGTAGCTGATCACGACGTCGTTGGCGTCCAGGGTGGCGCCGTCGTGGAACGCGACGCCCTCACGGAGCTTGCAGGTCCATGTGGACAGATCGTCGTTCGGCGTGCACTCGGTCGCGAGGGACGGCTCGACGGCCGTACCGGCGATCTCGTACGCGTAGAGCGACTCGTTGATCTGCTCGCATGCGCGCAGCGTCTCGCCGTCCGTCTCGTCGCCGCAATAGAGGCTGAGCGGTTCAGCGTTCTGCATCCAGACGAGCGTGTCGCGGTCCGCGGCCTGCATCACCGAGAAGATCTCGGTGCTGAGCGGCGAGGAGTGCTGGCCCTCGACGTCGGCCTTGAAGACCGTGCCAGAGCCACCATGCGCCACGATGACCGCCGGCACGTGCTCCTTGATGAGGTTGTTGGCCTCGGTATAGGCCGCCTTTCGCTCGGCTTCGTCAGCGGTCTGCGCGCCACGGTTGAGCGCCTCGACGATGTCCGGGAACGGCGTGCCGAACTTCACGCCCGACCCCGACCCGAAGTGGTAGTCGAGGAAGTTGGTGGCGTCCGGATAGTCCGCGCCCCAGCCGAGCAGGAAGATGCCGTCGAGCGTCCCCGCCGCGTTGGCGTCGAGGAACGCGCCGGACTCCTGCAGGTCGAGTTCGGCGTTGATGCCAAGGTTGTCCTTGAGCTGACCCTGGATCTCCGTCGCGATCTGCGGCGGATCCGGCAGGTAGCCGCGGACGGCCTCGCGGAACTGCAGCTTGTAGGTCTTGCTGAAGTCGAAGCCCGCGTCGGTCAGCATCTGCTTGGCCGCAGCGGCGTCGAAGCCCCAGGTCTCCTCACCTTCGCAGCCGAAGGGGATCGCGCACGGGGTGAAGTGGGTCGCCACTTCCGAACCTTCCGGATAGAAGTTGGTGACGATCCGCTCGCGGTCGATGCCCATGGCGATCGCCTTGCGGACGTTGACGTCGTCCCACGGCTCGATCGTGTTGTTGAAGCCGAGGTAGAAGGTGTTCAGGCCCTCGCGCTCGTTGAACTGCACGTTCGAGTCGCCCTTGATCGCGGCGATGTCGTCGGTGCCCGGGTTGTCGATGCCGTCGACCGAGCCGGCCTGCAGCTCGAGCCAGCGCTGGGCTGCCTCGTCGCTCCAGCGGAACTCGACGTTCGGCGTCTTGGCGGCCTCGCCCCAGTAGCCATCGAAGGCGTTCAGGACCAGGCGGTTGCCCTTCTCCCACGACCCGAGCTTGTACGGGCCCGTGCCGTTCGGGTTGTCGAGGTACGACTTGTCGGCGGCGTGCGCTTCGAGGTACGCCGAATCCTGGATCCCGAACGCGCTGAAGGCGATCTTCGACAGGAACGCCACGTCCGGGTTGCACAGCTGGAACTCGACCGTCAGGCGGTCGACAGCCGTGATCTTCTTGAACAGGCCCGTGTACGGATCGGTGCCACAGGGGGCCTCGCCGTCAGCGGGATAGGCGGTCGCCTCGAAAGGCGCTTCCGAGACCGACGGCTCGGCGCTCGGCGACTCTGCCGAGGGCGCCACGCTCGCGGACGGCGTAGCGCCCGAACACGCCGCAAGGATCACCGCGGTGCCAAGCAACGCGGCGAGCCGGCGCGGCAGGCTCGAAGAACGAGTCATGCGCAGGTTCTCCTCCTATCAGTCCCGCAGGTCGCCCGTCAGCCTCCCTGAGCCGACCCGCCTGGGACATGGGGTCCACGCCGGCGGACGGATCCTCCCGGCGATGGTGCGCGGGAACCTTAGCACCGGCGTGCGCGCATTGCCTAGGGGTCCGTCAGGGCGTCGCCGGCGGATGGAGAAAGCCACCGAATCGATCGACGAACGGCTGGAACGTCCCCTGCCGTCCCCGATGGAGCGGATGAGCGGCGTCCCAGCGGACCACGTACGACAGGACGACGTCGTTCGCGTCGAGCGTCGCGCCGTCGTGGAAGCTGACCCCTCGACGCAGCGTGCATGTCCACACGATCAGGTCGGCGTCCGGCGCACAGCCCTCGGCGAGGGCCGGGGTGAGCGCCGGCTCCGGCAGGTCGTGCCGGTACAGCGATTCGGACAGCTGTGCGCAGATGCGCACGGCCGCGTCATCCGTCTCGTCGGCGCAGAACAGGCTGCCGGGCCGGTCGCGCTGCATGTACACGAACTGCGTGCGATCACCCGGCACGACGGTCGCGAAGCGGTCCGTCGCCGTGGCACTCGCCTGGATCCCGGTGACATCGGTGCGGAACGCGGCGGCCGAGCCGACGTGCGCCAGGGGGACCATCGGGACGTGTCGGCGGAGCAGGTCATTCACGCCCCGATACGCCTTCGCGCGTTCGGCCGGGTCCGCCGTCACGCCGCGCCGGAGCCAGCCTCGGATGTCGTCGAACCGGTTCCCGAACTGCAGGCTCGCGCCCGGCCCGAAGTGGCTCTCGAGCAGGAGGCCGGGGTCCGGATAACGGGCTCTCGCGCCGAGCAGATAGAAGCCATCGAGACGACCGGCGTCCGCCGCCGCCACGAGCTCGTCGAACGGCATCGGCTCGAGCGTCGTCGTGATGCCGAGTTGGTCGTTCAACTGCGCCTGCAGCGCGAGCGCCGTCGCGTTCGGGTCGGGCAGGTAGTCACGGGGCTCCTCCGGGAAGCTGATGGTCGACGCGAATCCCTCCGTGATGCCCACGTCGGCGAGCAGGTCGCGGGCGGCCTCGGGATCGATCTCGGGCCAGCCCGCCCCGCCGCAGCCGTCGGGGATGGCGCAGGGCAGGAAGTGGCTCGCGACCTGCGTCCCCGCCGGGAAGCCGGCCGCGACGATCGCCGGCCGATCGATGCCGATGGCGATCGCCCGGCGCACGGTCTCGCTGTCGAACGGCGCGAAGCGGTTGTCGAAGCCGACGTAGGCGATGTTGAGGCCCTGTCGCGGCGCCAGCGTCAGGTCCGGGTTGCCCTGGACCGACTCGAAGTCGGCGGGCGCCACGAGGTCGATCGCGTCGACCGAGCCCTCGCGCAGCTTCGACAGCCGCTGCCCGGCGTCACCTTCCGCCACGAAGATGAGCCCCCGGGTCAGGGCTCGGTCACCCCAGTAGTCGTCGAAGCGGGTCAGGGACACGTCGCCGGATCCGTCCCAGCCGTCGAGGCGGAAGGGACCCGTGCCGTTGACCTCGGTCAGGATCCTCGGTGGCTCGGGGCCGGGCGCGAGCCGGCTCTGGAGCCAGGCCGTGTCGTCGATGGCCAACCCTGGCGAGGCGATCTTGGCCAGGAAGGCCGGGTCGACGTCGCACAGCTGGAACACGACCGTCAGCGGGTCACGGGCGAAGATCCGCTGGAGGGAGCCCTCGTACGGCCCGAATGCCGGGTCCGCGCTGGCCGGCTCCTCGCACGGAGCGGGTCCGTCGGTCGGGTAGGCCATGGGCTCGAACGAGCCGCTGCTCGGCGGGACGGTCGGGAAGGCGGTGGCCGGAGTGGGGTCGGGGAGTCGGGTGGCGTCCGGCCCGGTCGACGGGCTCGGCCCGCCACAGCCGACGATCACGATGATCGCCGCCATGCCGGCCGTCAGCAGCCGGCCGCGCCGGGAGCGTCGTGACATCGAGTCCTAGCCTAGCATCGGCTTCGCGTATGCTCGCCAGCATGCAGACGGTCCGCGTGGCGCTCGCGCAGATCGCGCCGAGCCTGGGTCGACTCGACGACAACCTGGCGCGCCACCACGAGCTGCTCGAGGACGCCCGCTCCAAGGACGCCGACCTGGTCGTGTTCCCTGAGCTCGGGCTGACCGGCTACCAGCTGCAGGACCTCGCGTCGGAGGTCGCGATCCGGCTGGACGACCCGCGGCTGGCCGATCTCGCCGCTGCGACCCGTGGCCTCTCCGCGGTCGTCTCGTTCGTCGAGGAGTCGGCCGATCACCGCCTGTTCATCGCGGCCGCCCTCCTCGAGGACGGTGACATCCGCCACGTCCACCGCAAGGTGTTCCTGCCGACATACGGCCTCTTCGACGAGCGCCGCTTCTTCGCCCATGGCGACATGCTGCGAGCCGTGTCGTCGCGCCTCGGCGTCGGGATCGGCATCGCGATCTGCGAGGACTTCTGGCACCTGACGGTGCCCCAGCTGCTGGCGCTCGATGGTGCCCAGATCCTCATCAACGTGTCGTCCTCGCCGGGCCGCGACCTGGCCGCGACGAACGAGGTCGGGCTCGGCACGGCGACGTCGTGGCGGACGCTGATGCGGACGTACGCGCAGCTCACGACCACGTTCGTGATCTTCTGCAACCGGGTCGGGGTCGACGAGTCGATCTCGTTCTGGGGCGGGTCCGAAGTCATCGGCCCGAACGGTGCGGCGATCATGTCGGCGCCGCTCTACGACGAGGGCCTGTTCCTGACCGACATCGCCACGGCCGATATCCGACGCGAGCGGATCGGGCTGCCGTTGCTGCGCGACGAGCGCCCGGAGTTCCAGGTGCGCGAGCTGTCGCGGATCATCGCCGAGCGGGCGGGCCTCGCCCGCGATTCGACCAGCGATCCAGAAGCCGAGCCGGGTCTGGACGTCGCGCCGGGCGATCGGACCCCGCACCCCATCGGCTTCCGGCGGCGTGCCGGCGGGAGCTCCGGCGGATGACCGCGCCCGCGGCCTTCGAGCTGCCGACCGAGCTCGCGATCGATACCGACGTCGCCCGCCGGATCATCGGCGAGTTCATCCGCGGCCAGCTGCGCCAGGCGGGCTTCGACCGAGCCGTGCTCGGGCTCTCCGGCGGGATCGATTCGGCGCTCGTCGCCTACCTCACGGCCGAGGCGATCGGCGCCGACAAGCTGCTCTGCGTGCTGATGCCATACCGGACCTCGTCACCGGCCTCCCGCGCCGATGGCGAGGAGGTCGTCCGGCGGCTGGGCGGCCCGTCCGAGCTGGTCGACATCACGCCGATGGTCGACGGCTTCTTCACGGCCGAGAGCGACGCGTCGTCGCTGCGCCGCGGCAACTTCATGGCCCGTCAGCGGATGGCGGTGCTCTACGACCGCTCCGTGACGTGGGGCGGCCTGGTCGTCGGGACCGGCAACAAGACCGAGTCCCTGATCGGCTACACGACGGTGTTCGGCGACAACGCGTGCGCGTTCAACCCGATCGGCGACCTGTACAAGAGCCAGGTCCGCCAGCTCGCGGCGGCCATCGGGGTCCCCGACCAGATCATCCGCAAAGCCCCGTCGGCCGACCTGTGGCCCGGCCAGACCGACGAGGCGGAGGCCGGGTTCGACTACCCGTCGCTGGATCGACTCCTGTTCTGGCGGATCGACAAGCGCCGTTCGATCGACGAGGTGGTCGCCCTGGGCTTCTCGCGCGAGATGGTCGAGAGGGTCGACCGGATGGTGGCGGGCGCCGAGTTCAAGCGGCAGGTCCCGCCGATCGCCAAGCTCGGCCCGCGCACCGCTGGCGTCGACTACCTCTACCCGCGACGGCGGCCCGGATCGGCCCGCGGGTGAGGTGAGCGACGGCCACGGCGGCACGCTGTACGTCGTCGCCACGCCCATCGGTAACCTGGCCGACATCACGCTCCGCGCGATCGAGGTCCTCGGCGCCGTCCCCCGCATCGCCGCCGAGGACACGCGGCTGACCCGCCGGCTCCTGCAACGGCACGGCATCGACACCCCGTTGGTGAGTTACCACGCTCGGAGCGGTCCGGGTCGGCTGGGTGAGCTGCTCGGATACCTGCGCGCCGGGGATGACCTCGCGCTCGTCACGGATGCGGGCACGCCGGCGGTCAGCGACCCGGGCGCCGACCTGGTGTCGGCGTGGGCCGCCGAGGGTGGCTTGGTCGTGCCGCTCCCGGGCGCCTCGGCGGTGCTGGCCGCGGTGGCCGCGGCGGGGGTGGCCGGACCGCGCTGGGCCTTCGAGGGCTTCCTGCCGCGGAGCGGTCGCGATCGTCGGGAACGGCTCGCGGCGATCGCCGCCGATGGCCGCGGTTCGGTGCTGTTCGAGGCCCCGGGCCGGGTGCTCGGGACGCTGCGCGACCTCGCGGAGGCCTGCGGCCCGGAGCGGCCCGCGGCCGTGGCACGGGAGCTGACGAAGCTCCACGAGCAGATCGTTCGCGGCACGCTCGCCGAGCTGGTGGACTCCGTGGCCGACGGCACGATCCCCGCCCGCGGCGAGTTCGTGCTGGTGGTCGGGATGGGCCAGCCCGCGGTGGCACGCGGACCGGAGACCGAGGCTCTCGAGGCGGCCCGATCGGGTGTCGAGCGCCTCGTCGCGGAGGGTGTCGCGCGCGGCGAGGCCGCCCGACGTGTGGCGGCGGAGACCGGCATCCCGAGACGGCGGTTGTACGGTCGGTAGCGCCCGGCGGCGGTGTCCGTCGCTGTGGCACGCTACGGACGGCGACCGTCCGATCGTCGACCGTGGGCAGCGGAGAGTGCGCGATGGGCTTCAGCTGGGGTCGATTCGACACGAGGACGCTCGTGCTGATGCCGATCGCCATCGCGATCAACATCGTGCTCGGTCAGACCATCGCCTCCGTCCTGAAGGTCCCGATCTATCTCGATTCGATCGGCACGGTCTTGGTCGGCGTGCTCGCGGGCCCCATCCCGGGCCTGGTCACCGGGCTGCTGTCGAATCTGCTCTGGACGTACGTGCTGCCGGCGCCCTTCCACAGCGATTACGCGGCACCGTTCGCCGTCGTGGCGGCCTTCATCGGGTTCTTCGCGGGCGTCGTCGCCCAGTGGGGCCTGCTGCGCAGTCGCCCTGGCGCCGACTGGGGCCGCGTCGTCGTGGCGGCGATCGTGGTGATCCTTGTCATCGGGGGGATCGGCTTCTACGGCTTCGTGCCCTTCTATGCCGGTGCCGACTTCACGTTCTTCAACCCGACGGCGCAGGCGGACCCGCTGTTCACGATCCTCGGCTATGCGATCGCGCTGCTGATCGTCGGCTCGATCATCGGGTTGATCGCGCTGTTGATCGTGCGACGTGACGTCGGCGTCGCGTACGTGGCCATCGCCGGGCTGGTCTGCGGGATCGTCTCGGCGGTCATCTCCGCGCCGATCGCGGCCGGTGTCTTCGGCGGTGTGACGGGCTCCGGGACCGACTTCCTCGTCGCGGCCTTCCAGCAGGCCGGATCGGAGCTGACGACCGCCGTCCTCCAGCAGGGGCTGCTGTCGGATCCGATCGACAAGACCGTCACGTTCTTCGTCGTGTTCGTCCTCCTCCAGACGCTGTCACGGCGGTTCATCGCGCGGTTCCCGCAGGGCGAGAAGCAGGTCCGCCTGGAGGACGCGTAGCCGGCGGACCGTCGGCCTGGGCCGACCTGGCCGACGACCTGGACCCCGCAGACGCGGAGCTCGTCGCCCGGCTCGTCCCTCCGGCACCGAGTGCCTATCACCGTCTGAACCCGTTGACCAAGGCGGTCATCGGCACGGTCGGATCCATCGGCGCGTTCGTGTCGGGCGGATACCTCGGCCCGGCCATCGTCATCGTCGCGATGCTGCTCATGGCCCGTGTGGCCGGAGTCGTCCGGCCACTCGTGCGCGCGTCCATCCTGCTGTCCCTGCCGATCGGGATCTCGGTCGTCCTGGTCAGCGTGCTGACGCGGCCTGGTGCGACCGTGCTGTTCAACCTCGGCCCATTCGACGCCACGCTCGAGGGCGTCGATTTCGCCGGCCAGACGATCATCCGGCTGCTGGCCATCTCCCTGTCGATCGGGCTCTTCATCCTCACGACCGAGGCACGGGCGTTCGTCTTCGATCTCGAGCGCCGCGGCGTCCCGCCGCGCTTCGCGTTCGTCGCGCTCGCGACCATCGAGGCCGTCCCGACGCTGGTCGAGCGGGCGGCGACGATCGGCGAGAGCCAGCGAGCACGCGGGCTCGACACCGAGGGCAGTCTGCGCGCTCGGATCGGCGGGCTGTTCCCACTGGTCGGCCCCGCGATCATCACGTCGCTGACAGACGTCGAGGAACGCAGCCTGGCACTGGAGTCGCGCGCGTTCAGCCGTCCCGGGCGGCGTCAGCTGCTGTGGTCGATGCCGGATCGAGGCCCTGAGCGCGTACTCCGCGCGATCCTCGTCCTTGGCTTGGTCGCGCTCGCGGTCGCGCAGATCGCGGGTCTCGCCATCCCGGGGCTCGTCTGATGCTGCGCCTGCGCGAGGTCAGCTACCGCTACGCGGGGTACGCGCGGCCCGTCCTGCACGACGTGTCGCTGGACCTGGCGAGCGGCGAGATCGTCGGGCTCGTGGGGCCGAACGAGGCCGGGAAGTCGACCCTCTGCCTGGTCGCATCCGGGCTGGCCCCCGGCTCGATCGGTGGCGAGCTGACCGGCGGAGGCCTCGAGATCGATGGCGCGCCGATGGCCGGACAGCCGCTGCACGAGCTCGCGACGCGAGTCGGGATCGGGTTCCAGAACCCAGCCACCCAGCTATCGGGTGTGGCCGGCTCGGTGTTCGAGGAGGTCGCCCTGGGCCCGATGAACCTCGGGTTGCCGGCTCGCGAGACGGTCGCCCGGACCAGGGCCGCGCTCGCGACCCTCCGCATCGAGGATCTGGCCGAGCGCGCGCCACGTCGCCTCTCGGGCGGTCAGGGGCAGCTCGTCGTGCTGGCCTCGCTCCTGGCGATGCGGCCGCCGCACCTGATCCTCGACGAGCCGACCGCCCAGCTTGACCCGGACGGGACGCGGTCGGTCGGCGAGGCCCTCCGCCGGCTCGCCGCGAGCGGCGCCGGGCTGCTCATCGCGGAGCACAAGACCGATCTGCTCGCCGAGCTGTGTGACCGGGTCGTGGTGCTCGACGGCGGCCGCCTCGTGGCCGCTGGTCCGGCGGCGCGGATCCTGAGCGACCCGACCCTGGCTGGCTACGGGGTCGAGCCCCCGACCGCGGTGCGCCTGGAGCGGGCGCTCGCGGCGCGCGGGCTCGATGCGGCGGTCGTGCGCCAGTGATACGCCTGACGCTGGAGCGGGTGGGCTTCGTCTATCCGGATGGCACACGCGCCCTCGACGGCGTCGACCTGCAGGTCCAGCCCGGTGAGGCGGTGGCGATCATCGGCCAGAACGGGAGCGGCAAGTCGACGCTCGTCCGCCATCTCGATGGTCTCCTCCGCCCGACCGAGGGGCGCGTGCTCCACGACGGCCTCGACACGCGATCGGTTCGGACCGCGGTGATGGCGCGCGCGGTCGGGATCGTCTTCCAGGACCCGGATCGGCAGATCTTCTCGCGGCGCATCCGGGATGAGGTCGCATTCGGGCCGCGCATCCTCGGGCGGAGCCGCGAGCGAGTGACGGCGGCCGTCGCGGAGGCGCTGGAGATCGTCGGCCTCAGCGATGTCGCCGATCAGAATCCGTACGACATCGGGACCTCGCGCCGGAAGCTGCTGGCCCTCGCGTCGATCCTCGCGATGGAGACGCCGGTCGTGGTCCTCGACGAGCCGACGACGGGCCAGGATGCCCGAGGCGTGGCACGGGTCACAGCGGTGGTCGAGACGCTCCGTGACGCGGGCAGGACGGTCATCGCCATCAGCCACGACATGCGGTTCGTCGCGGAGACCTTCGAGCGAGTCGTCGTGCTGCGCCAGGGCCGGGTCGTCCTGGACGGCTCGCCGGGGGAGGTGTTCGCCGAGCCGGCCTGGCCGACGCTGAAGGCCACGTTCGTCGAGCCGCCGCTGCCTGCCAGGCTCGGCGCCCGGCTGGGGCTCGGCTCGACACCTACCGAGAAGGCCCTCGTGGAGGCGCTCGCGGCGCGGGGCGGCCCGGCGACGCCCGTACGATGACCAGCATGGCAGCGCCGCGGATCCTGGTCGTCGGCAGCACGATGATCGATCTCGTCGCCTACGCCGAGCGGTTGCCGGACGACGGTGAGACCGTCATCGGCACCGCCTACGAGACCGGCTTCGGCGGCAAGGGCGCCAACCAGGCGGTGATGGCCGCACGCCTCGGCGCCGCCGTCGCGCTGGTCAACACCGTCGGCGACGATGCGCATGGGACCGCGTATCTCGAGAAGCTCGCCTCCGAGGGCATCGACACGACCTTCATGCGCCGGGTGCCCGGCTCGTCGGGTGTGGCGCCGATCTGGGTCGATGCGCGCGGGACGAACCGGATCATCGTCGTGCCCGGTGCCAACGAGCAGGTGCTCCCCGAGGTGGCCGGCGCGGCCGTGGAGGCGTTCCGGCCGGACGTCGTGATCGGGCAGTTCGAGATCCCCCAACGGACCACCGCGGCCGGCTTCGCCGCGGCGCGCCGGCTCGGCGCGACGACCGTGCTCAACCCGGCGCCGGCGGCGCCTGTGGCGCCCGAGCTCCTGGCGGTCACCGACTGGCTCGTCCCGAACGCACCCGAGTTCGGCTTGATCGCCGGGCAGCCGCTCGAGCCCAGCGGGGCCGAACAGGTCGCGACGGTCCGTAGCTTCGGTGAGCGGCTCGGGGTGTCGCTCGTGGTCACGCTCGGCGACCGCGGCGCGCTGGTGGTGCCCAGGGGCGAGGCGGAGACATGGGTCGACGCGCCCTCCGTCGTGGCGGTCGATACGACCGGGGCGGGGGATGCCTTCGTCGGGGCGTTCGCGGTGGGCCTGGCGATGGGGCGGGCACCGGTGGAGGCCGTCCGGTTGGGCTGCGCGACGGCCGCCGACAGCGTGACCCGACGCGGGACGCAGGCCTCGTACGCGGACCGGGCCGCCGCCGCCGCGATGCTTCGGCCACACGTTGATCGAGGAGGATCCAGGATGTCTGATCCAGAGCGGGACGACCCACGGCGACCGCATCGGTTCCGCGTCGCCGACGAGGGTATCGCCGCAGTGATGAGCGGCAGTGGGTTCGGCGAAACGAATCAGGATCGTCTCATCGGCGGAACGGCCGCCTCGCGACGGGCCCTCGTCTGTGGGCTTCCAGGATGCGGCCGGACTCGCGACGACGCGATCCACGCG
>DATBMM010000272.1:0-7036 GCA_036554825.1 Candidatus Limnocylindrales bacterium | reverse complement strand
GGCGACGGTGTGGCGATCCTCACCCCTGACCTGTCGAACGAGCTGATCGCCTGGGAGCGACCCGGGTACGACCCGGCCATCGACCGCTCGACACTGACGCGTGTCATCCGCGCCATGGCGCGGCTCCACGCGATGCCGTGGACGCGCAGCGTCGATGCTGCGGTCTCGCGCGGTGAGGCCCCGATGCCGGCCTGGTGCCCCATCCCCGAACGGCTGGCGCTCCTCTCACCCGCGGCGGCGGCGCGCTACGCGGCCGAGGGCAACCCGGTCGGCGAGCGATTCCTCGCCGGTTGGGACGCCTTCCACCGGCTCGCGCCGACGGGCGCGTGGGACCTGATCGAGCGGCTCGACGCCGAGATCTCGCCGCTGCTCCTGGCCCTCGAGGTGTTGCCCTGGCTCGGCCTGCACGGCGACCTGAAGCTGGCCAATGTCGCGCTGATGCCTGACGAGGCCGTCGCCTTCATCGACTGGCAGATGACGATGCAGGCGCCGGTCGCCATCGAGCTCGGGTGGTTCCTCGTGGCGAACAGCGGCTCGCTGCCGGTGGGCGCCGACGACGTCGTGCGCGAGTATCGGGACGCCCTCCACTGGGACAGTGGCCGCTGGGGCGCCGAGGGCCACCCGAAGGACTTCGCGGGACTGGTCGGGGACTGGGATCTGCAGCGCGATCTGACATGGATCGTCGGGTTGCTGCTCCGCGGCTGGCGCAAGGGGCTCGATGCCGAGGCAGGCGCCACGCTGCCGTCGGGGCTCAGCGCCGCGGACGACCTGGCGTGGTGGTCCGAGCGCGCCACCGAAGCCGCCGCTCGACGGCTCTGAACGAAGGGAGACACGATGCCCAAGCACGTCCCGCACGGTCCCGGTCTCGAGCCCGGTCCGTATCCGTTCTCACAGGTGGTCGAGGCGAACGGCTTCGTGTTCCTCGCCGGCCAGGTCGGCGATGTGCCCGGGTCGCACGGCGCGGTCCCCGGCGGCATCGAGGCCGAGACGCGCGCGATGCTCGACAACGTCGGGCGGCTGCTCCAGGCCGTGGGACTCACGTACGCCGACGTCGTCAAGTGCACGGTCTATCTGCGCGACTTCGGCGACTTCGGGGCGATGAACACCGTCTATCGCGAGTACTTCCCGACCGACCCGCCGACGCGGGCGACGGTCGGCGTGACCGCGCTCGCGGCCGACTACGCGGTCGAGATCGAGGTGATGGCGACGCGCTGACGCGCCGCCCTGCCTACTTGGTGATCGCGAATCCGTCGATCGCGACCATCGCCCGACCCGACGTGCCGAGCACGACGATGCGGATCGTGTGCGTCCGCGACGACGACCAGCGCTTCGAGAACAGGGTCGACCGCGGGGTGAAGCTCGATCGACGCAGGTCCACGGTGCGAACGAGCTTGCCGTCGAGGTAGACCTTGGCCTTGCCGCGAGTGGGGCCGGTCGGGCCCTGCCAGGCCACGCCACGACCGGTGAACCGCAGCGTGGCGCTGGCCCCGCGAGCGGTCGCATAGCGGACGGTGTCGCCCCGGTAGCCGTGATGCCGGGCGAGCCGCCAGCGGCCCTCGTATCGGATCGAGCTGGAGCGATCGCCGATCAGGCGCACGTTCGCACTGCGCCGACCGTTGCCGTGGTACTTCGTCATCACCCGATCCACGTAGCGGCGAGCCGAGGCCGACCAGCCCGACGTCCTCGACGATCCCGTCAGCCACCAATACGCGACGCGGCGCCAGCTCCCCAGCCAGCGGTACAGGGACGTCATCTTCCCCGAGGCGACCCGCTCCTGGTTACGCGGCGTGGGCTTGGCGCTCGAGCTGCCGACGTACGACCGCGCCCACGACGGCCAGTTCGACGGGAGGATCTGGTACTTGCCATACGCGCCGGTGATCGGGTTCCGGGCGGTGTAGCGACCGCCGGATTCGACGCTGCCGACCGCGGTCTTGAACCGGCTGAGACCCTTGGGCACGCGGCCGGCCTCGACGTCGGACGGCGTGACGGCGACGAGGGTCGCGGTGAGGACGAGGGCGATGGCGGTCGCGCCGACGCGACCGGGCATGGGGCTCGGGACTCGCAATGGGCATTCCTTCCTGCCGGTCGATGCGGTGAGCGCACCGGTGGGGCGGCATCTCGAGCGGGGCCTGGGAGCCACCGCCTCGTGGACCGCCCGACCTTACCCGGCCGGGCGGATGCGTGCCATGGCCCTATCGGGTCAGCGGTCGATGGCTCGGCTCAGCGGTCGATGTCTCGGGTCAGCGGTCGATCGGCGCCAGGAACGCCGCGACCCGGTCGAGGACGTCGTCCAGCATCGGGATCACACCGTGTCCGAGCCGCGGATAGGTGACGAGCTCGGCTGGACCGCCGACGCGCGTCACAGCCTCCCGGAGAAGCTCGATCCGGGCGAACGGATCCGCCTCGCCCGACAGGAACAACGTCGGGCAGCGGATCGACGGGAAGTGCGCGGTGCGCGCCGCCGTCCGATCGGGCGAGCCTGGCGGGTGCAGCGGGAACGAGAACAGGACCAGCGCGGCATACGGAGCATCCGGTTCCGCCGCGGCGAGGCTGGCCACCCGTCCGCCGAACGAATGGCCGCCGACGACCACGCCGGGATCGGTCGGGACGACCGCGTGGAAGGCCGGCAGGGCGTCCTCCGCCTTGCGTTTCGGCAGGTCGATGGCGGTCGCCGTGAGGCCCCGGGCACGGAGGCCGTCCACGAATGGCTGCATGGTCGCCGACGTCCCCGATGCGCCATGCCCGAGGAAGCAGTGGAGTGTCATCGCCCGTAGCGTAGCCTTCGGCGATGACCGACGGACTGACCCGCTGCTGGTGGTCGCAGGCCAGCGACGCCCGGCCCGATCCCCGCATGGTCGAGTACCACGACACCGAGTGGGGCGTGCCGTGTCACGACGACCAGGAGCTGTTCGAGCGGCTGGCACTCGAGTCGTTCCAGGCGGGGCTGTCGTGGTCGACGATCCTCAACAAGCGGGCGGCGTTCCGTGACGCATTCCGTGGCTTCGAGCCCGCCGTCGTGGCGGCGTTCGACGATGCCGACCGCGAACGGCTGATGGCTGACGCGGGCATCGTCCGCAACCGGGCCAAGATCGATGCGACCATCGGCAACGCGGCTGGCGTGCTCGAACTGGCCCGGGAGTTCGGGTCGTTCGATGCGTACCTGGCATCGATGGTGCCCGGTCCGCCGGCACGGCTGCCGGCCGAGGCGACCGGTGACGATATCCCTGCGACGACGCCGGTGTCCGATGCCCTCTCGCGCGACCTGAAGGCCCGTGGGTTCCGTTTCGTCGGCTCGACGATCGTCTACGCATTCATGCAGAGCGTCGGGCTCGTCGACGACCACCTGCCCGGATGTTTCCGGTACGGAATGGTGGGCGTGACACGCTAGCTGTCACGACCGCCGCCGAGACTCCCGGCCATCGGAACCACCGCCCTGGAGTCCATACCGTGATCACCATCGACTGCCCGTTCTGCGCCGGCGACGCCCACGTGGAGGCAAGCCTTGACCACCTCACCTGCGACGGCTGCGGCGTGACCGTCGAGGTCGCGCCGGATGCCGCGCCCGTCCTGGAGGCGGCCGCCTAGCCGGGCGCTGCCGTCGCGCGCCGCAGCGCGCCCACTGGCGCGAACGCGGCGGTGAGCGCGATCAGGGCCAGGCCCATGACGGCGACGGTCGTGGAGCCGTCGGTGAGGTCGATGAGGACGCCGCCGACCAGCATCCCGATCGGCTGGAGTCCGAGCGAGATCGTCCGGGCCGTGCTGCCCACCCGGCCGAGCAGGGCGTCGGGGCTGAGGTTGCTTCGCGCCGTGAGGTACGTCACGAGCACGACGCTCTGCGCGCTGCCGGTGATCACAGCGGCGCCGAGCAGGACGGGGATCTGGTCGACGCCGGATACCACCGCGAGCAGGATGCCGGTCGTGAGCGTGCCGCCGAGCAGGAAGGGGGCGACGGACCGGCGTCCGATCCGCGCGGTCAGGAGCGCCCCGACGACCGTCCCGATGCCGTACGCGGTCAGCACCAGCCCGAGGATCGTCGCGTCCTGACCCAGATCCCGCGTGACGTGGACCGTCAACGCGGCGACGAGCGGCGCCAGGGCGATCGAGACGAGCCCCCAGTACAGGATCATCGGGCGCAGGACGGGGTGGTGGACGATGAACTCGATGCCCTCGCGGATGTCGGCGACGAGGCTGCTCTGCGGCCTGTCCGCCGGCGCCCGCAGGTCTCGCCGCATCAGCCCCAGCGCGAGGCTGGACAGGGCGAACGAGGCGGCATCGATCGCGAGGGTCATGCCCGGACCGATCGTGGCCGCCAGGAAGCCGGCGACCGCCGGCCCGACGATGAACCCGAAGGAGTAGACGGCCTCGAAGATCGAGTTCGCCCGTCCGAGCTGGTCGCGCCCGACGAGGATCGGCACTGACGCCGTGTAGCCGGCCAGGAAGAGCGTTCGGAGGACGCTCATCGGGGCGGTGACCACGAGGATGACCGCCATGGTCGGGCCGCCGAGCAGGACCGACAGCGGGATCAGCGCCGTCAGCAGGGCCCGACCGAGATCGGCCAGGAACATCATCCGCTTGCGGTCGCTGCGGTCGGCGAGGGCGCCCGCCACCATCCCGAAGAACAGGTCAGGCAGCATCGACAGGGCACCGACGATCCCCATCATCAGCCCCGATCCCGTGAGGGCCAGGACGAACAGCGGCAGGGCAGTGAAGCTCACGGCATCGCCGAGGGCGGAGACGGCCTGCGACGTCAGCAGGACGCGGAAATCGCGGTTCCGGCCGAGGGGCGGGGGTTCCGGCACCAGCGGATGGTACGGGCGTCGATCGCGCCGTCGCGTGCCCTACGCTCTGGGCGTGGACGAACGACGGGCGATCGCCGAGATCGTCGCGGCCGGGCGACGACTCGGGAGCCGCGGCCTGATCTCCGCGACCGAGGGGAACCTGTCGATCCGGCTCGACGGGGAGCGGCTCGCGATCACGCCGCGCGGCTGGCGCAAGGACGAGCTGGCGGCCGAGGATATCCGGATCGTGCCCCTGCGGGCCGCCGTCGCCGGCGCCCCCGGCGACGAGCCGGGTCCGTCGTCCGACCTGGCGATCCACCGTGCGGCACTCACCGCCCGACCCGACGCCCACGCCGTGGCCCACGCCCATTTGCCGGCCGCGATGGCGCTCACGCTCGGCGGCGAGATCCCCGATCCGGCGGTCCTGCCCGAGACCGCGCTCTTCATCCCGCGCCTGCCGTTCGTCCCGTTCGGGATCCCCGGGAGCGACGAGCTGGCGCGTCGCATCGCGGCGGCGCTGACCACGCGGCCCGAGCCGTACCCGGATGCGCTGCTGCTCGACCGGCACGGGGCGGTCGCGATCGGGCCCGACCTGGCCACGGCCGTCGACCGGCTCGAGCTCGTCGAGGTGCTGTGCCGGACATGGCGCGACAGCCTGCTCATCCGGGCCGCCCGGAGCACGCTCGGTGGCGACGAGGATGACCCGCCGGAAGCTGGACCGACCCGGTAGCATCGGGAAGCCCACCCGCGCTCCCCGAGGCGCTGGCCCACCAGGAGGGATCATGGACACCCGCAAGTACCTGGCCGAGCTGGTCGGCACGTTCCTGTTCCTCACGATCGGCTACGCGTCGGTCGCCGCGGCTGGTGCCGGGTCGGCCCCGGGCCTCCTGGTCGTCCCGTTCTCGTTCGGTTTGGGGCTGCTCGCGGCGATCTTCGCGGTCGGGCACATCTCGGGCGGCCACTTCAATCCCGCCGTCACGGTGGCCGCGGTCCTCGACAGGCGCACCGAGACGACCGACGCGGTGGGCTACATCCTCGCCCAGGTGATCGGCTCGATCATGGCCGCCGCCGTCGTGTTCGCGGTCGCCGGCCAGTCAGCGGTCGCCTCCGGCGTCACGCGGCCGGGCGGCAACGTCACCGATATCGGCGCCTTGATCCTCGAGATCGTCCTGACCGCCGGGTTCATCCTCGTCATCCTCGTCTCGACCAAGCGGGCGCCGGGCCTCGCACCACTGGCCATCCCGCTCTCGCTGGTCGCGATCCACTTCGCGGCCGCCACGCTGTCGGGGGCCTCCGTCAACCCGGCCCGCTCGATCGGCTCGGCGCTGCTGGGCGGTGACCTCAACGGCCTGTGGATCTACCTCCTCGGCCCGGTCGTGGGGGCCGTCGGAGGCTGGGCGTTGTTCCGGATCCTCGACGAGGACGCGGCTGAGGAGGTCGTCGTCGCCTGACGGCGACCGGTCGCGCAGGACATCCCCGCGGTGCGAACGCTCTACCTGCACACGGTCGGGCACAAGAGCGGCACGCCGCGGAGGACGCCGCTGTACTTCGTCGATGATGGCGACGACGTCGCGGTCATCACCTCGAACGCGGGCCGCGATCGCCAGCCGGCCTGGTGGCTGAACCTCCAGGCCGATCCGAACGCGGAGGTCGAGATCGGCAAGCAACGCCGACCGGTCCGCGCCCGCGCCGCGACCCGCGCCGAGTTCGAGCGCCTGTGGCCGAAGTTCGTGGCTGGGCTACGGAACTACGAGGCCTATCGGCGGCGGACCGACCGCGAGCTGGTCATCGTCATGCTCGCCCCGCGGCCGCCCGCCGGCGCAGGCCTCTAGTCGAGCGCCCGTCCGCGCCGGATCCGGCGTCCGACCATCACGAGGATGCCAGCCGCGATGGCCGTCAGCAGTGCGCCGAGGCCGACGGTCGCCTCGCCGGACACGAGGCCCTCGCCGACGCCGACGGATCGGGGCGGACTCGGGGCGACCGGGTCCGAAGGGCCTGGGGCCGCGAGCGTCGGGTCAGGACTCGGGCTGGCCGCCGCACTCGCCGGCCGGAGCGAGAGGTAGCTGCCGACGCTGTTGGTGAACAGGCTCGCGCCGCCGCCGGGCTGGGTCGCCCAACCCTCGAACCGGTCGGTACGGTGAGCGTCGAGCTCGTCGTCGTAGTAGAGGACGTGATACGGCGCGTCGTCGTACGCCAGGTCGAGCATGCGGCGCACGATCGCCTGGCGGTCCTCGACCGTGGCCGCCCGACGCTGATCC
>DATBMM010000270.1:0-3628 GCA_036554825.1 Candidatus Limnocylindrales bacterium | reverse complement strand
CGTCGTGACCGAACGCAGCTCGAGCAAGTTGGCCCAGCGGTCCTCGCCGTCCTCCGAGCCGTCGGCGAGCATCGCGCGGTAGCCCGAGGCCTCGAGCACTTCGTCGAGGAGCTCGGGGAGCGGCAGCACCCCGACCCGCGTGCGGAGGCGTCGGGTCAGCCCGGCGAACTCGGCGAGCGCGTTGCGGGTCCGGGGGGCGAGCGTCGGGAGGTCGCCACGAGCGCCGCGCTCGATCGCGCTCCAGTAGGTGGCCGTCTCACCGGTCGCCGGGTCGACCGCCGCGGCCGCTGCGCGGAGCGCCTCGATCGTCTTGTCGCCGATCGAGCGGGCGGGGACGTTGATGATCCGCTCGAAGCTGACGCTGTCGCTGTCGGAGCGCAGGATGCGCAGGTAGGCGAGCGCATCCTTGACCTCGCGCCGCGCGTAGAACCGGGTGCCGCCGATGAGCTGATAGCGCAGGCCGTAGCGGAGGAACGATTCCTCGATCGCTCGCGACTGGGCGTTCATCCTGTACATCACCGCGATATCGCGGGCCCGGAACGAGGTGTCCTCGTCGCTTTCGTCGGCACGCCGGGTCAGCTCCGTGCCTCGCCCGCCCACCAACCCCTCGACCTGCCGGGCGATCCACTCGGCTTCTTCGTCCTCGTTGTACGCCTCGAAGCGCTGGATCTTCAGGCCACCGGAGATCTCGGTCCAGAGCTTCTTGTCCTTGCGCGCCGTGTTGCGCGAGACGACCGCGTGCGCCGCGTCGAGGATGAGCTGGGTCGATCTGTAGTTCCGTTCCAGCTTGACGACCGTGGCCGTCGGCCAGTCGCGCTCGAAGTCGAGGATGTTGCGCAGGTCGGCGCCGCGCCACGAGTAGATCGACTGGTCATCGTCGCCGACGACGGCGAGATTGCCGCGCTTCCGTGCGAGCGCGTTGATCCACAGGTACTGGGCCCGGTTCGTGTCCTGGTACTCGTCGACATGCAGGTAGTGCCAGCGATCCTGGTACCTGGCGAGGACGTCGGGCGCCTCCTCGAAGAGCCTCACGGCCTCGAGCAGCAGATCGTCGAAGTCGAGCGCGCGGGCGCCCTTCAGCCGCTCCTGGTAGCGGGCAGCGAGTCTGGCGATCGTCCGCTCTCGGTGGTTCGCGGCGTTTTCTGCGAGGAACGTCGGGTCGAGCATCTCGTTCTTGGCTCGGCTGATCGCGGCGAGCACGACGCTCGGTCGGAACTCGCCGGTGAGCGGCATGTCCTCCTCGCGGAGGATCTGCTTCATCAGGGCCTGCTGGTCGTCGGTGTCGTAGATGACGAACCGGCGGCTGATACCGATGGCCTCGCCGTCGCGCCGCAGGACCCGGGCGCAGAGCGCATGGAACGTGCCCGCCTGGACGTCGCGTCCGCCCTCGCCGACCAGGCTGATGATCCGTTCCCGCAGCTCGGCGGCCGCCTTGTTCGTGAAGGTCACCGCCAGGATGCGGAACGGCGGCACGCCCTTGACACCGACCAGGTAGGCGATGCGGTGGGCGAGGACGCGCGTCTTCCCGGAACCGGCGCCGGCCAGGATGAGCAGCGGCCCGTCCGTGGTCGTGACCGCGCGCGCCTGTTCCGGGTTGAGCGCCCGGAGGATCTGGCTCTCGCGCTCGGCGCGGCGCTTGGCAAGGACCTGCGGATCGGGCGGCGGTGCCGGCGCAGCGGTCGGGTCGCGCTCCGGTGTCGCGGCGGCCGCGTCACGCAGCCATTCCGGCTCGTCCGGTACGGCCTCGGAGACCTCCGCGGTGATGGTGCCAGGGGTCGCCTGGGCGTCATCGAGGGTGGGATCGCCAGTCCGGCGCCGGTTCCGAGGGCTCACCCGGGCATTCTAGGTCGGGGTGCCGGCCGCAGCCTTATCCGGTCCCCTCAGCCTTATCCGGTCCCCTCGACCTGGTCGCCCGGCGGTGCCGCGATCTGGATCGGCTCGTTCCAGCGGGTGAACGTCGCCTGGACACCGAGGTTGCCGAGGTCGGCCATGCCGGCCTCCGCGGTGATCCCGGACAGCCGCGTCGTGCGCTGCTCCACGTGGAGCGTCAAGTCGATCGCTGCGGCCGACAGGTCGGGGATCGGGATGGGGAGGTCGCCAGGCAGCGGGATCCCGGTCGCGCCGCCGAGGCCCGCCAGATCGGCGGCATCGAGCTTGATCGTCAGCGTGTAGCAAGTCCCGCCCGCACACGGCACATCGTCGCCCTTGACCGGGTCGAGGTCCGTGCGCGCCAGCAGTTCCGTCAGCCCTCTCAGCGGGTTCTCGGTCGGTCCGCTGACGGCACTCGGCCGGAACTTGGTCCCCGTCAGCGTGGTCTTCAGGAACAGCGTGTCGTCGACGAGGATCGTCTCTCCGGCGAGGCCCAGCAGCCCGGGCGATGAGAACGTCGCCTTGAGCTGCCCGGTGGCGAGGTCGAGGTCTGCCGACGCGCTGGTGTCGCGCAGGTCGATCGGCGCACCGGCGCCGGTCCCGAGCGGGTCGAGTGAGATCTTCCCATCGACCGCGATGTCGACGTGGACGCTCGTCGCGGCGGCGGTCGTCGTGGCAGCCGCGGCAAGGATCTCGTTCGGGTCGGTCAGCAGCGTGACCGGCTGGCCCTGGCAGGCAGCCAGGACGAGGGTGGCGATCAGCGGCGTCGTGAGGCGCCGGACGATCCCGCGCATGCGATGAGCGTCCCCGGGCGCGCTCCGGCTGTCAAACGCCCTAGGACGCCGGAGCGGATGGCGGCGGTGCGGTCGGTGGTGCGCTCGGCGGCGTCGTCCCCGGTGCCAGCCACGCGGGCGGCGGTGTCGGCGGGGTGACCTGCTCGACCTGGACCTCGATGCCGCCGACCCAGCCGGCGACGATGTTGTAGACGGCACACGCGATGGCCGTGAACACCCAGCCGAGGATGCCGTAGAACAGGATCAGGAAGACGCCGATGCCGAGCACGCCGATGGCTCCGGCGCCCTGGGTCGGCCCATCGTTCACGGACATGCCCGCGATCCCGACGAGCAGCAGGAACGGCACGAAGATGACCGTGACGATGACCATGTACATGAGGGCGACCACCGTCGAGGTCTTCAGGATGTTGAACCGGCGGATACGGAACATCGGGCCCCTCCCTGGACGTGATTCGGTTCGACGCGAGTATGCGCCCGGGACAGACGTGCCCGTTCCTGCCGCCGCGCGAGGGACGTGCGAAGGCCCCGGCGTCGCCGCCGGGGCCTTCGTGCTGGCTGGGCTGGTCGGGGACTAGAAGTCCATCCCGCCGCCATGGTCGTGACCGGCGCCGGCGCCGGCCTTCTCCCTCTCCGGGACATCCGTGACCAGCGTCTCCGTGGTCAGCACCATCGCGGCGATGGAGGCGGCATTCTGGAGCGCGGAGCGGGTCACCTTGGCTGCGTCCACGATGCCCTTCTTGAACAGGTCGCCATAGTCGCCGACCAGGGCGTCGTAGCCCTCACCGGCCTTGAGGCCCTTGACCCGCTCGACGACGACCTCACCGGGCGCGCCGGCGTTATCGGCGATCTGGCGGGCCGGCGCCTCGAGCGCCTTGCGGACGATGTCCACGCCGACCTGGGCCTCACCCTCGAGCTTGAGCTTGTCGAGGGCCGGGATCGCGTGCAGGAGGGTGGTCCCACCGCCG
>DATBMM010000230.1:0-6239 GCA_036554825.1 Candidatus Limnocylindrales bacterium | reverse complement strand
CCCTCGACCGTCACCTCGCGATCGTCGGGAAGGGCGTCTGCTTCGACTCCGGCGGCATCAGCATCAAGCCATCCGACCGGATGGAAGAGATGAAGATGGACAAGGCCGGGGCGTGCACGGTGATCGCGGCCATCGAGACGGTCGCCCGCCTCTCCCCGGGCACCCCGCTGCTGGCGCTCGCCCCGGCCGTCGAGAACATGCCCGGTCCGCATTCGACCCGGCCGGGTGACATCGTGACCGCCCTCAACGGCAAGAAAGTCGACATCACCAACACCGATGCCGAGGGCCGGCTCATCCTCGGCGACGCGATGACCTACGCGGAACGGCTGGGTGCCACGCACCTGGTCGACGTCGCGACGCTGACGGGGGCCGTGGCGCGGGCGCTCGGACACCTGGTGACCGGCGCCTTCGGGCAGCCGCAGGGCTGGTACGACGACGTGGCCGCCGCCGCCGGGCGGGCCGGCGAACGGTACTGGCAACTGCCGCTCATCGAGGACTACGTCCAGGACATGGAGAGCTGGTACGCCGACTTCCAGAACTCCGGCTCGGCCGAGGGCTCGCTCGTGAAGAGCGCCCTCTTCCTGCGCGAGTTCGCCGCCGTCCCGTGGGTCCACCTCGACATCGCCGGGACGGGCTACTACCGCAAGCCGCAGCCGTTCGGCGCGCGGGGGGCGACCGGTGTGGCCCACGCCACGCTCGTCGAGCTGGCGCTGGCCGGGGCCGCCTGACGATCACGCCGCTCGGGCTCGTCCTGGCGATCGCCGGCGGCGCGTTCGGCCTCGCTGCCGACCGCTTCGCGACCCGTTGGCAGGACCGCACCGAGGGTCATCCGGCCGGGCGCGCGATCGATTGGCGCACCGTGGTCTGCGCCGTCGTCGGCGCCGTCTCCTTCGGGCTGCTGCCCGCGCGCTTCGGGGGTGACACCCTCGCGCTTGTGCTGTTCGGTGCGTGGTTCGCCACGCTCGTCGCCGGCCTGGCGACCGACCTCGACCAGCGCGTCCTCCCTGACGAGCTGACGCTGCCGGTCATCCCGTTCGCCTTGCTGTACGCGATCTCCGGCCTGAACCCGCTCGTCGGCGGTGCGCTGGTGCTGGCGATCGCGGCAGCGGTCCTGATCCCGGCGCTGCTGTATCTCCCGTCGATCCCGTTCGGGGCGGGGGCGTTCGGCATGGGCGACGTGAAGTTCCTGGTCGGGATGGGACTGATGCTCGGGGCGGACCGGGCGATCAGCGCGACGGTCTTCAGCCTGCTGCTCTCGGGCGTGGTGCTCGTCGTTCTCCTCGTGACCCGCCGGATCGGCCGGAAGAGCTTCGTGCCGTTCGGGCCGTTCCTGATCATCGGCGCGCTCTGGGCGGTGCTGATCAGGGGGTGATCGCGGCCTCGGCATGACGGTCCGCGGAGGGTCCACCGAGAAGTCGTCTCTTCGAGATCGAAGCATTCCAGCGTGCACGGCGCATCGCTCAGCGATCCTTCGAAATCGAAGCATTCCCGCGTGCACGGCGCATCGGTCAGCGATCCTTCGAGATCGAAGGAAGCCGCGGTCAGGTACCCCGGGGTCCGCCGCGGGATGCGCCCGCCAAGGCGCGCGGAGGCCCGACAGCCGAGCGTCGAGTGATCGCGGAGTCCGACGCTGTCGCCCAGACGTGCTCGCGGACTCCCGCGACGTCGAGGTCGAAGCTCCAGCCGGACGCCGTCAGCCGCAGGTTCGTCACCCGGACGGGGTCGTTCGGCCCGCGTGTCGGCACCAGCAGCGTCAGGAACCGCACCGTCTTGCCGCGGGCGACCCCTTCGATCACCGGCGCCGCCCGGCGCTGGCTCAGGGTCGATGACACCCAGCCCTGGATCGGCGAGGTGCGGCCCTGGATGACGCGCATCCGCGGTCCGACCGCCAGCTGGATGATGCGCAGGTTGCCGCGCGTCCGCGTCGTCCGGACGGTCCGCCCATCCACGACCGGTCGACTGGCGGCGTCGAGATGCCACAGCTGGCGATAGGTCCGCGACGTCCGGGAGCTCAGCCGGTCCTCGACGACGAGGTAGCCACCGGTCCGCGAGAACAGGACGCGCCGCCGCATCGCCACCCCGGCGTGGCCGCGATCGAGGATCGACAAGTCGTCCCGGGTGTCGCCGCTCCGGACGCGGCCGAGGGGCGCGGTCGCCTGATCGCGGTATGCCACCCCATCGACCGTGACGACGTTGTGCGCGGCTCGGCCGACACCGTGCGCTCGCCAGCGCCCCGGATTCAGGGTGAACGTGCCGCTGTCCTCGATGAGCTGCTGCCCGTAGGCATACAGGGTCAGCGAGCCGTGCTCGGCGTGGCCGTGATAGCGACGACCTGGCCCGAACCGAAGGCTGTACATCGCCTCGTCGCGGAAGGGCCGTCGCTCGCCCCACCCCGTTCGCCCGAAGGCGAAGCCGGCGGCCCGGTAGGAGGCGAAGCGTTCGCGTGGTCGCGGCCCGGCGCCGCCCGCCGTCGCCGCGAACTGGGCCGGTGTCCCGGCGATCGCCCCCGCCCTGGTCCGGACCGTGTCACCCAACATCGCGTACGTGCCGTCGGGCAGCGTGGCGTGGGCCAGGAACTCCGGCATCTTCTGGATCCGCGCGAGGGTCGCCGGCACCGGGGCACCACAGCGGCGCAGCTGGTCGGCCGCCGACTTGTAGCCGAGGTAGTTGTAGTACTGGTAGTAGACGGCCTGCTCGTTCGTCACGCCCTGCGGGTCGACGCTCCTGACCACGAGCCGCGACAGCCGCCACGTGGCCAGCCGCACCCACGCCCGGCGGCCGAGGGTGCAGCCGGCGGCGATGAGCCCCCGATCCTGGCCCAGGGCGTGGTTGCCGTCCCACCGGTAGAACGCCGAGCTCGTGAGCAGCCGGCCGTGGACGGCCAGCGCCTGGCGGGCCCAGGTCGCCCCGGGCACGGCCTGTACGACACAGGCCAACACGAGCGCCCGCCACGCCGTCGCGTGGTCGCTCCATGCGGCCTTGGAGGCCGGCGTCGAGCGCGGGTTGTCGTCGATCCAGTCGCGGACCAGGAAGACGGCACGCCGCAGGTACCAGCCGTCACCTGTCCGGTGCCACTTGCGGATGAGCGGCAGCACGAATCGCAGGGACTGATACCGGAACACCCAGTTCACGTCCCGGAACGGGTTCTCGCGCCAGGTCGGGTCCGCCGGCAGGGGGACACTCCGGAAGGGCCGGAGGGTGAGCCCGCCGCGCCGGATCTCGTCGGCGAGGTTGAGCGGCGGGGCACCGTACGGGTGGCAGTCGGGGCCGGGCTCGGAGATGGCGGCGAATGTCGACGCCACGCGCGCCTGCGTCGGGCCTGGGCTGCCCACGAGGGCACCGGCGGCGATGAGCAGCGCGAGGAGGCCTCGGACGACGGTGGTCGGCAAGTGACGGATGCCCGACATGCTTCTGATGACGCAGGCGAAGCCTAGGTGTTACACGGCCGGTACTCCACAGGACCATCGGCCCATCTGGTGCAGCGGGGCAGCGCGGATACACTCCTCGGGCTGATCGCTAGACCGGACGGGGTATCATCCCGGGGAGCCGGATCCGGCGTCGTCCTGCGGCCGTGTCCAGTCCGCGGACGGCGACCCACCCGGCGGGTGTGACCGTCGCCCGGTGCTGTGCCCCGCCACGCAGCATCGCCCCACGGAGCCTACTCGCCACGATGACGTCGCCTTCGTGATCCGCCGCCTCTTCGGGACCGCCCCAGCGGATGCCGCACGACCCGGACCCACCGGCTGGTCGAATCCGGCCGGGCCGAGGCCGCCTCGCCGTATCCGGCGGCACGTCCCCACGCTCCTGCTCCTCCTCCCGCTCGTTGCCGGGGTGCTCGGCGCACCCGGCGGCACGACCTCGGTCCGCGCCGACGAGCTCTCCGACGCCAAGGCCAAGCAGGAGGCGCTCAAGAAGGAAGTCGCCGAGCAGAAGGCCCAGATCGCGGCGATCAACGATCTCCAGAAGGGCCTCTCGGATGAGATCGCCGACACGCGCAACCAGCTCCGCAAGATCGGCGCCGACCTCGACGCGGTCCGCCGGAAGATCACCCGGATGCAGACCCGCATCGACAAGGTCAAGGCCGTCTACAAGGACCTCGTGGCACAGCTCAAGGAGATGGACGCCGAGCTGGCACGGGTCATCGCGCAGGAGGAGCAGAAGCGGCTCGAGCTGGCTGCACGACGTGCCCAGCTGGCCGATCGCGTGCGCAGTGCGTATGACACCGACCGCACTTCGCCGCTCGAGACCTTCCTATCGGGCGGGTCGTTCACCGACCTGCTCGCGGAGATGAGCTACTACATCGATGTCGGCGAGCAGGACAAGGCGCTCGCCGACGGCATCGCCAAGGCGAAGGAGACGCTGGCCGCGATCCACCAGACGGTCGCCGACACGCGGGCACGCACCAACGTGCTTCGCCAGCAGACCGCCGCCCAGAAGCGAGACCTCGACCGCGCGATGCGCGGTCTCCAGGAGACCAAGCAGGAACTGCGCCGCCTTGAGAAGCAGGTCGCTCGGACCCTCGCCCAGCAGCGGTCACGCTACGCCGCCCTCGCCCGCAACAAGCGCAACGCCGCGAAGATCATCGCCGAAGCCGCGGCCGACCAGAAGAAGCTGCAGCGCCGGATCAACACGCTGATCGCCCGCCAGGTCGCGCGCGGCAACATCCCGAGCAAGTTCAACGGCACGATGCGCTGGCCGATGGACCAGTTCACCGTCAGCGGCGAGTACGGGTGCAGCACGTTCGAGTACTACGCCCCGGGCCACGGGTGCGCCCACTTCCACAACGGCATCGACCTGGTGGCCGCGTATGGCACGCCGGTCAAGGCCGCAGCCGCGGGCGAGGTCGTCTACGTCGGCTGGAACTGGGCCGACGGCGCTGATCCGGCCTGGATCGTCGTCATCGCCCATGCCGGCAACCTGAAGTCGTGGTATGCCCACATGCAGCCGAAGCGACCAGTCGACGTCGGTCAGTCGGTGCGCAAGGGGCAGATCATCGGGTATGAGGGCAGCACCGGGCAGTCGACCGGCGCGCACCTCCACTGGATGATCGAGCTCAACGGCGACTTCGTGAACCCGAGGCTGTTCCTGTAGATCGTCCGTTCACGACGCGTTGACATCGGTGCGCAGGAGCCGTCGGGGTGCCCGTGCTAGCATCGCGCGGCAGGACCCCCAGCGATCGGGAGGCGCACCGTGGCCGTGAAGCGCACGATGGCGATCATCCTCGCGGGTGGCGAGGGCGAGCGCCTGTCGATCCTGTCGCAGGAGCGCGCCAAGCCCGCGGTGCCGTTCGGCGGCAAGTACCGGATCATCGACTTCACGCTGTCCAACTGCGTCAACTCCGACATCCACGATGTGGTCGTCCTGACCCAGTACAACCCCCGGTCGTTGAACGACCACATCGGCCTGGGGCGACCGTGGGACCTCGACCGCAACCAGGGCGGGGTCAAACTCCTGCAGCCGTACGTGGCGCGCGGCAAGGTCGCCGAGTGGTACCGGGGCACGGCCGACGCCGTGCTGCGAAACATGAACGTCATCGAGCACGACCCCTCCGATACCGTCGTCGTGCTCGCGGGCGACCACATCTACAAGATGGACTACCAGCCGTTCATCGCGGCCCACCGGCGACGCCGGGCGGACGTGACGATCGCCGTCCGCCGCGTCCCGCTCGCCGAGGCGTCGCGCATGGGCATCCTGGCGATGGACGAGAACGACCGCGTGACCGAATGGCAGGAGAAGCCCAAGCAGCCCAAGAGCGATCTCGCCTCGATGGGCGTCTACGTCTTCTCGAAGAAGACGCTCCGGCGCTGGCTGTCCGAGGACCGGGTCGATTTCGGTCGCCACGTGATCCCCGAGATGCTCGACGCCGGGGCGCGCGTGTTCGGCTATCGCTACAACGGCTACTGGCAGGACGTCGGCACGATCCAGTCGTTCTGGGAGGCCAACATGGCGCTCCTCCAGGACGATCCCGAGCTGGACCTCTACGACCCCGAGTGGGTGATCCACACCCGGTCCGAGGAACGGGCGCCCGCCAAGGTCGGCCCGACGGCGCAGGTCCATCGCAGCCTCATCAGCCACGGCTGCATCATCAACGGTACCGTCGTGAACTCGGTGTTGTCGCCGGGCGTCCGCGTCGATGTCGGCGCGGTCGTCCGCGACTCGATCGTGATGTTCGACTCGGTCATCCGGTCGGGTTCGGTGGTCGACCGCGCGATCCTCGACAAGCAGGTCGTCGTCGGGCA
>DATBMM010000211.1:0-6921 GCA_036554825.1 Candidatus Limnocylindrales bacterium | reverse complement strand
GGTCCTGCTAACTGGCGAAGACCTGCTAACTGGACGGATTCCGGTACTCGACACGGCAATCCACCGCGGGGTCCTGATCGGCAGCGCAGTCGGATTCTTCGTTTGAGGTCGTGAAGACCTGCTGTCTTCTACACAGCAGGTCTTCCTCTGGGTGGAGGGTACTCCAACTGACTCCGCGCCCGGTCCGCCTCCGCCTCGAGATCCGCGAGTTCGTCGGTATCCGCCTTGACCACCCGGCTGCCATGCCGGAGGTCGACGTCGCCGACCTCGATGACCCGCTTCTGCCCGGCGAAGCGCTGCTTCACGCGGTACGGAACCTTGGCTCGATCCCGCTCGACCTCGAGGACCGCAGCGCTGCCGTTGGCGTAGGTGCTTGGAGCCTAATGTCGCCGGGAGACGCGAGACCTCCGCAGCCCGGCCGCCAGCCAGCCGCCGAAGAGCGCGGCGAACCCGACGGGGAACAGGAGGGCGAGTCGGTCAGCGTCCGCGGCCGCGGATGCATTCGGCGTTGGGCCCTGCCCGTTGAGCGAGCGAAGGTAGTTGACGAGGTTCCAGCGATCGGTCTCGCTGATCTCCGTCTTCCAGGCTGGCATCCCGCCCGGCAGGCCCTCACTGATCCAGTAGAAGAGATCGCCGTCGGTGTGCTCGGCGAGGTGGGCTCGCAGCGATGGCGGCGTGACGGGCGTCGTGCCCGACAGCGGGCCGCCGCCGTTCCCGTCGACGCCGTGGCAGGCGGTGCAGTTCGCCTGGTACAGGCGGTAGCCGGTGTCCACCGAGGTGACTTGGTTGGGGACCGGGTTCGGCGTGGCGGACATCGGCGTCTGGCCGCCGCTCGCGGTCAGTCCCACGAGCGCGACGCCGATCACGATGAGGCCGGTGCGGGCGAGCGCGAGGTAGCCGTCCGCCTTCGGCCAGCGTCGCCGGATGGCGGGCGTCAGGAAGAAGAGGACGATCCCCGCGAGGGCGAGCTGGACGCCGATGACCAGCCCGATGCTCACGGTGGACCTCCGCCGAGGAGGATCGTCGCGCCGACCACCGCGGCAAGGACCGCTGCGGCGAGCACGCTGATCCGGCTGGTCGATGGATCGACGCGCGGTAGGACACCACCGCCGAGCCCGAACGCGAGGCCGAGCGCGGCCGCCACCAGGAGGACGATCGCGACGATCGCGGCCGGATCGATCGCCGGGCCGAGGCGGCCCTCATTCACCCCCGTCGCGTCGAGCGCGAAGCTGTACCTCGTCCGTGATCGTTCTGTCCCCTCGCCATCGCGGAGGACGACGCTCGCGTCCCAGCGGCTCCCGGCCGGGAGCAGGCCGCCGCCCGATGCGAACTCGCCCGCGAAGCCCGCCACCGGCGCGAGCTCGAGTCGCGTTTCCCCTGGCTGATCCAGGCGGTGGAGGTGAAGCTCGATCTGCTCGGCGCTCGCGGCGGGTGGCATCGTGACGACGAACTTCGTCGGGCCCGGGCGGCCCGGAGCGAGCTGGAACCCTGGCGTTGGGCCGCTGGACGCGGCGCTGGAGACCGCGGGAGCGATCGCGATCGGTTTCTCACCGGCCGGCGGAGAGCCGCTGGCGAGGATCCCGGTGGCGACAACGGCGCCGAGCGCGAGCCCCGCTTCGACGGCGACTCGCGGCCGAAACCGCCGATCGGCATCGCGACCGCCCGAGAGGTAGTTGAGCCCGCCGATCGCGAAGGCGCCGATGGCGAGGCCGGACTTCACCAGGAGTGTCGTGCTGTACGGCGTCTCGATCGACACGAGCGTCCCGGTATGGACCCAGTCGGAGAAAACGCCGGTCAACCCGATGAGCCCGACGGAAACCAGGGCGAGCGCCGAGAATCGCGGGACGATGCGTGACGGGGTCCACTCCGCCCTCCCGCCGAGGATGGCGAGCCAGGCGACGACGAGGAGCCCGGATAGCCAGACGCCGGCGGCCAGGAGATGGACGACGATCGCCACGGCCGGCGCGGGCGACCCGTAGCTCGCCGCGTGGCTCCCGATGGTGAGCAGGACGAGACCGACGACGGCCGAAGCCGCACCGAGGGCCACCGAAACTCCTGGCTGCCTGGATGCAAGGATCCAGCTCGCGATGGCGGCCAGTGCCGCGATCACCATGCGGACCAGCAGCAACTGGCCGGTCCGGGCACCCATGGCATAGGCGATCGGATCCGAACCGACCTCGTTGCCGCCTAGAACCAGCAGGCCCCCGGCGCCCACCGCGGCGATCGCAAGTGACGCTGCAACCACCTTCGCGATACCGACGGACCGCCGATCCCTGAGGACGAGCCAGCCGATGATCGGTAGGCCGAACGCGAGGAGCAACCCAGCGTCGCCGACGATCCGCGACTCGGTCTCCAGGAAGGCCGTGGTCGCGTCATGGCCGCCGTGGATCGAGCCGCCGGTAACGGTCGACCCGCCACCCTGGACGGGCACGTCGACATCCCCGACGCCGAACGTGAGGAAGCCCGACGTGGTGTGGCCATCGGCGGCCGAGAGCGCCCGCCAGTTGACCGTGTAGATAGCGTCGGCGAGGCCATCGACGGGCGCCACGAGCGAATACGGGTCCGCCGGATCGGGCGACCCGATCCGCGAACCGATCGTGGCCCCGTCCGGCCCGATGAGATCCAGCTTCGTGTAGCGGGGCTCGATCGGCTCCGAGAACACCAGCCGGATTTCGGTTGGGGACGCGTCGACCACCTCACCGGCCGCCGGCACACTCGTCACAAGTTGGGAGTGCCCCAGGGCCGACGGTGTCGCCGGTCCGACGAGCGTCAGACCGGCGAGCACGAACGACCAGGCGCCGACGAGCGCGACGAGGCGCCTCGTCATGACGGGCCTCAGGCGCTCCGGCGACGGGCGGCGAGTGCGAGGCCGATGCCGATCAGGCCGGCCAGCAGGCCGGCTACGCCGACGGCGAGGGCGATCGTCACCTGCGACGACGCATTTGCGCCGGCTTCGGCATCGGCGACGAGCTCGGCCTGGGCCGGGTACTGGACCGGGAACTGCCCTCCCGACAACTCGTCGACCTCGTTGAAGCCATCTGGGCTGGAGGTGAACTCCTCGTCGATCTCGTTACCCTCGATCGTCCCGAAGATGTGGAAGGTGTATGGCCCAGCCGCGGTCGGGAAGAACACCGACTGGTAGGCGCCGGCTTCCCCGAAGCGCGCTGACAGCGGCAGCTCGCGGGTCTGCCCGTCCTTCATCACCTCGGCCTGGAGCGTTGCCTCCAGCCCCTCGACCGGCTGCTCGTCCTTCGTGACGAAGAACTCGAGCCCGGACTTCTGACCGACGAAGACGGGTTCGTCGATGAAACCGACGACGACCTGGTAGCCGGCGACGTCGCGGACCTCATGGGCCGAAGCGACGCCTGTCGTGAGAATGACAAGGGCGGATGCGGTGGCGACCGCGGCGAGTCGCCGCGCGACGTGGGATCGGGGCATGTGCAATACCTCCAGCATCCGGCCCATGACTGGGCCGGACGGCCATGGCCGCGTTACGCGGCCGGGACGGCGTCGGTTTGGAGGTTCGAGGGCGGGGCTCGCCCGGCATCGCGGCGGCCGAGGATCCATCGTCGGGCGATCGCGGCGGCGATGGTGTCCCAGCCGGCTGGCCGGCTGACGGCCGGGGCGAGAGCGAAGCGCTGCCTGACCGTGGCGGCGATCCGGGCCTCGAGGACCCGGATCCGCCAGCGCACGACGGCACCGACCGCCGCGAGGAGGAAGGTCGTGACGGCGAGGACCGGCAGCACCATCGAGCTCCCGGGGCCAAACACCGGCTCGATCCCGGCCAGGTGGCCATCGACCACGGCGTGCTCGACGTTCTCCTGGACCGCGAACAGGACCGCGACGGACGGGAACAGTCGGAGCCAGACCGAGGCGAGCTCGTGAAGGTATGACGAACCGGCTGTTGAGATGACCGCCGTCGCGCCCGCGTCTGTGCGCAGGCGCCGATATGCCGCAAGCGACGCCAGTACGACGAGGAAGACCCCCGCGGTGAGAAGGACTGACACCGGTGCCCAGTAGGTGTCATGGCCTCGGGCCGACATCGCCCGTGCGTAGCCATCCCCGACGCCGTAGCGGGCCATGTAGATGGCGTCATGGGCGATGAACAGCGCGGCAAGGACGAGGATCGCCTGGCGTAGTCGCGGCGCGAGGGACGCCAGCCGTGGGGACGCGGAGACGATCACGCGCTCACGATACCCGGTCGGGTTCCTCTGGCTTAGCGATCCACGATCAGGCTGCGATACCGGCCACGGGGCGTCGACGTACGATGCCAACCCGGGGGCTCGCCACAAAGGCAACCGCGAAGAATGCCGCCTGGACGAGCACGATCGTCGCCCCACTCGCGATGTTGAGCCAGTAGCTGACGTACAGCCCGACGACCGACGAGACCACGCCCACAGCGACGGCTCCGGCCATGAGCCGCGAGAACCGGATCGACCACAGCTGGGCGGTGGCTGCCGGTGTCACCAGCATCGCGACGACGAGGATGATCCCGACGGCCTGGAGGCTGACGACGATCGTCAACGCGATCAGGGCCAGGAACAGATACTCCAGGCGGTTCACCGGCAGGCCGGACGCGGCGGCTCCCAGCGGATCGAAGGTCGCATAGAGCAACTCCTTCCAGTACACCCCGACGACGGCCAGCACGATCCCCGCCAGCACGACGAGGCCGACGAGGTCCTCTGCCGAGATGCCCAGGACGTTGCCGAACAGGAACGCGAACAGGTCGCCGACGTAGTTCGGGATCGCGCTGAACAGGGCGATGCCGAGGGCGAACATCGAGGCGAACAGGACGCCGATCGCGGTGTCGTTGCGAAGCGAGGCCCGGCGACTGATCCAGCCGATCGCCAGGGCCGTCGCCACGGCCGCGGCCGCGCCGCCGAGATATAGCGGCCAGGCGAACAGGTAGGCGATGACGACGCCCGGGAACGCGGAGTGGCTGATCGCGTCGCCCATGAACACGAGCCCCCGCAACACCATGTAGCTGCCGACGATCGCGCAAGCGAGACCGACGATCGACGCGGCGACGAGCCCGCGGACGAAGAACTCGTAGCCAAGCGGCTCGGTCAGCAGGTCGATCACTACCGGCCGTCGTGGTGATGCTGCTCGCCGCCGGGCGCCTGATCGTGGTGGTGGGCGTCATCGAGCAACACGGTCTGGCCGTCGAGGACGAGGAGGTGGCCGCCGTACGTCTGTGCCAGGACGTCGCGGTCGATGACCAGCCGTGAGGGGCCATGGGCGACGAGGCGACGGTTGAGCGCCAGGACGTCGCTAAACCGCTGGGCCGCACAGGCCAGGTCGTGCGTCGTGGCGATGACGGTCTTGCCCGCAGCGGCCTCCGCTTCGAGGAGGTCCATCAGGTCCTCCTGGGTCGTGGCATCGATCCCGGTCACGGGCTCGTCGAGGAGGTACAGCTCGGGATCCGCGGCGAAGGCGCGGGCAAGGAAGACCCGTCTGCGCTGGCCACCCGACAGCGCCCCGATCTGGGTCCGCGCGTGGCCGGCCATGCCGACACGCTCGAGGGCTCCCGCCACCGCATCCCGGTCGGCCGCCGACGGCCGTCGCACTGGCCCGAGCCGCGGGTAGCGGCCCATCATCACGACGTCCCAAACCGTCACCGGAAACGCCCAGTCGACGAGCTCGGCCTGGGGCACGTAGGCGATCTGGGGGCCGGCGGCGCCGGGCACCGCTCCGAGGATCCGGACCGTGCCGGAGATCGGCTCGAGGAGCCCGGCGAGCACCTTGAGCAACGTGCTCTTGCCACCGCCGTTCGGGCCGAAGATCGCAAGGAGCCTTCCCGACGGGATCGTGAAGCTGACGTCCTCGAGGGCAAGCCGCCCGTCGTAGCCCGCAGACAGGCGCGAGACCACGACCGGATCTCCGGTCACGACCACGCGCGCGGCATCGGCCGCCGCGGGCGCCGCGGGCGCCGCCAACCAGCTAGCGTCGCGGCCCGTCACGTCAAGGCCGCCACGATCTTCTCGATGTCCCAGCGGATCATGCCCTCGTACGTATCGACCGGCGGGTCGCCAAGCGAATCGTTGTACAGATCGGCCTCGACCGTCGCCCCGGTCTCTGCGGCGATCCGATCGACGAGGTCGCTCGGGAACTGGGCTTCGCTGAAGATCGCCTTGACCCCCGACGTGCGGATCGCATCGATGAGGTCCGCGATCTCGCCCGCGCTGGGCTCTTGGCCGGGTGCCTCGACGGCGACGCCGACGATCTCGAGGCCGTACGCCTCGGCGAGGTACGGGAACGCCTCGTGGAACGACACGATCTTGCGGTTCTCGGCCGGGATCGCCTCGATCTGCTGGCGGGCCCAGGTGTCGAGCTCGGCCAGTCGGCCCTGGTAGGCACCCGCATCGGCGTCGTAGGCCGCAGCGTCGGCGGCGTCGGCCGACTTCAGTGCCTCGGTCAGCTTCTCGACGTACTTCTGGGCATACGCCACGTTCAGCCACAGGTGCGGGTTGAACTCCTCACCGGCATGGCCGCCTTCCTCGGACTCGCCCTCGTGTTCCTCGCCGGCGTGTTCCTCGCCGGCGAGGTAGGTCACACCCTCGAGGTCTTCGGCCAGCTCGACGACGGGCGTGCCTTCGGCCCCGGCGTCGGTGGCCAGGTCGCCCAGCCACTCGTCGAGGCCGAGACCGTTCATGACGATGAGATCGGCATCGGCGACCCTGCCGATATCTGCCGGCGTGGGGTCGAACGTATGGACCTCACCGCCCTTCGGGACGAGGCTATCGACCACGACCTTGGTGCCGCCCACATTGCGAACGAAATCGGCCAGGACCGTGGTGGTGGCGACGACCCGCAGCGCGTCGGGCTCCGGGGTCGCGGCGACTCCCGTAGCCGATGAGCTCGGTGATGCGCCCGCGGTCTGACATCCCGCGAGGACACCGGCCAGCGTCATCGCGCCGATAA
>DATBMM010000178.1:0-3221 GCA_036554825.1 Candidatus Limnocylindrales bacterium | reverse complement strand
TGGTCATCCTGAGCGACCCGGCCACCGGCGAACCACGCGCCATCCTCGATGGCGGACCGATCACCGCCCAGCGGACGGCCGCAGTCTCGGGGGTCGCGATCGCCCGCTACGGACCGCGCGCCGCGGCGGTCGCCGGAGCGGAGGACCGTGCTCCTCGCGCCACGATCGTCGGCGCAGGCATCCAGGGTCACAGCCACCTCGAGATCCTGGGGCACACGCTGCCGGGGGTGGCCCTGACCATCGTCGACCGCCACGCCGATCGAGCCGCGGCCCTCGCCGACGCTGCCCGGGCGACCGCAGGGATCTCCTCGGCCGAGACGACCTCGCTCGACGGCATCCGGGAGGCGACCGCCGCGGCCGACGTGGTGGTGACGGCCGCATCGTTCACTGACCCCGCCCATCGACAAGTGATGGACGGCTCCTGGCTCGACCCGGACGCCCTTGTCGTGCCCGTCGACTACGCGACGATGTGCGCAGCCTCGGTCGCACGAGACGCCGCCCTGTTCCTGGTCGACGATCGGGGCCAGTTCCTGGCGAACCGGGATGCGGGCCAGTTCGATGATTACCCAGACCCGACGGCGACCATCGGCGAGGCGATCCTTGACGGGACGACTCGGCCACCGAGCGGGCGCGTGGTGGTGACACACCTCGGGGTCGGACTGGCGGACGTCGTGTTCGGCGACGCGATCGTCCGGCGCGCAGAGGGCGCCGGACTTGGGACCCGGCTCGCGCGCTAAGGGGCCGCTGAGCGCGCCGACGCGCGACGCCCCACACTAGGGCGCCGTGGGGGACAGCGAGCACAGAGCATCGAGGAGGACCGTGCGGGCCGTCCGATACGCCAGCGTGGGGCTGGTGATCGTCCTCCTCGTCGGCCTCGTGGCGGGCGCCGGGGCCATCGCCTGGATCACCGGCCGGGCCCTCCCGCAGACCAGCGGCACGCTCCGTCTGACCGGGCTTGAGGCGCCCGCATCGATCCGTCGGGACGTCAACGGGATCGCCCAGATCAGCGCCTCGACACCGCATGACCTGTTCCTGGCCCAGGGCTTTCTCCACGCTCAGGAGCGGATGTGGCAGATGGAAGTGTGGCGCCACATCTCGTCCGGTCGCCTCGCCGAGCTGTTCGGCCCGGGATCGATCGATGACGACCGGTTCATCCGCACCCTCGGCTGGCGCGTGGCGGCGGAACGCGACCTGGCGCTGCTCCGACCGGAGACGCGCGCCGTGCTCGATGCGTACGCGGCGGGCGTGAACGCGTGGCTGGATGGCAACCGCGATCGGCTTGGGCTGGCGTTCATCGTGACCGGTGCCGACCCCGAGCCGTGGACGGCACTCGACACGCTCGCGTGGGGCAAGGTCCAGGCCTGGAATCTCGGCGGGAACATGGGGTCGGAGGTCTTCCGCTACCTGGCGGATGCGCGACTCGGCGACCCCGCACGGACCGATGAGCTGTTCCCGACCCGGGAGTTCGGCCCGACCATCGTCGCGGGCACGGTGGATGGCGATGCCGACACGGGCGACACCGCTCGGGCGCTCGATCGCACAGCGCCGAGCCTGACGGCGACGCAGGCTGCGGCCTGGGCGCACGTCGCCGGTCTCGGCGACGCGCTGCTCGCGACCGCCGGGCTCGACACCGCCGGAGGCGGCCTGGCCTCGAGCCATGGCATCGGCTCGAATGACTGGGTGGTCGCGCCGTCGATGTCGTCGACCGGAGGGGCGCTGCTCGCCAACGACCCGCACCTCGGCATCTCGATGCCATCGGTCTGGTTCATCAACGGCCTCCACTGCGCGCCGGTGACCGATGCGTGCCCGTACGACGTCGCGGGCGTGACGTTCCCGGGTGTCCCGGGCGTCGTCCTCGGGCACAACGCCCGGATCGCGTGGGGTGCCACCAACGTCGAACCCGACGTGCAGGACCTCGTCATCGAGACCCTCGATCCGACCGATCCGAACCGCTACCTCGGCCCGGGTCAGACGCCGCGAAGCTTCATCACCCGCACCGAGCGGATCGAGGTCAAGGGGGGCGAGCCGGTCGACATCACGATCCGCGAGACGGTGCACGGACCGATCCTCAACGACGTCGACGAGCGGCTCGAGGGCGCGCCGTTGATGGCGCTGCGCTGGACGTCGACCTCGCCGGACTCCGGGCCGGACCGGACGGTCGAGTCGTTCCTCAAGCTGATGGTCGCCACGGACTTCCGGTCGTTCCGCGAGGCCCTGGCCGGGTACGTCGCCCCGGCGCAGAACTTCGTGTACGCCGATGTCGACGGACACATCGGCTACCAGATGCCGGGCGTGATCCCGATCCGCTCCGACCCCGACGACCGTGGCCTGCGGCCGGTCGATGGTGCCGATGGGAGCGGCGAGTGGACGCGACGGATCCCGTACGACGAGCTGCCGTCGGCGCTCGACCCGGAAGACGGCTGGATCGTCAGCGCCAACAACGCGGTGACGGACGAGACCTACCCGTACTTCATCGGCGCCGAGTTCGATCCGGGCTACCGGGCGGAGCGGATCATCGACCTCATCAACGACTACGGCCAGGACGGTCTGACCGTGCCCGAGATGGGCGCGATCCAGAACGACACCGCCCCGTTGCGGGCCCGCGACATCGTCGAGCTGCTGGGCGACGTCAGCCCCGCGACCGCCGATGGGTCGATCATCGCCCAGCGCATCCAGGACTGGGACGGCGCCTGCGTGGTCGACAGCCGCGGGTGCGCGGCGTACATGGCCTGGGAGTACCGGGTCCTGCGCGCGATCTTCGACGACGAGCTCGGGCCGCTGGCCCGCGACTACATCGGGAGCCCGTTCGCCTGGGTCGCCCTGGAGGGGGGCCTGGCCGATCCCGAGTGGTCGTGGTGGGACGACACGACCACGCCGGACGTCCGCGAGACCGTCGAGACGGTGGTGGCGGGTGCCATGGACGCGGCCGGCGCCGAGCTGCGCGCGGCGTTCGGGGACCCCGATGGCTGGACGTGGGGACACCTCCACACGGCGACCTTCCAGGAGGCGACGATCGGCACGAGCGGGATCGGCCCGCTCGAGTGGTACTTCAACGCGGGACCCGTCACGGTCGGCGGGGCGGATGGAGCCGTGCAGGCGTCGTACTACCGGCTGGGGCGCGCCTATCCCGACCCGCAGGATCCCGAGTTCGAGCCCGTCGGCATCGACCGACTCTTCACCGTCACGAACCTCCCGTCGTACCGGCTCACGATCGACATGTC